>JBFMFA010000086.1:0-9019 GCA_040753195.1 Gemmatimonadota bacterium
AGTCGTCGACCGAGATCCACGTTCGAGAGATGGGATACGGGAACGTGGCGCCCGCTCCCGTTAGGTCCACGGAGCCGCTGCTGCCAGCGGCGCTGTCTGATGTATTGCTGTCGCTCCGGGCGCAGGCAGCGAGGGCAACAAGGGCGAAGACTGCGGCAAATCGACGCATAATCGTGCCGGTGAGTTCAGGTATGGTTTTGGTGACCGCGAAAGTTGTGCGTCCTCGTGTTACCAAAGGCGCCTCGTTTGTAACGGCCGTGTAAAGGGCGCTAAGGCCGCGGTCAGGCGCAGCTTAAAAGTCGCCGTCGTAGGCGACGAACTTCGCCCGCCCGTCGCGTACCAGGATTTGCCCGAACAGTTGTGCACGGTGCGTCGGCGTGCCTTGGCGATGCACGAGCACCGAACAGTTACGCCAATAGGTGTTGGGGCCTTGGTCTTCAGGTGTGC
This sequence comes from Gemmatimonadota bacterium, assembly GCA_040753195.1. Taxonomy (GTDB): domain Bacteria; phylum Gemmatimonadota; class Gemmatimonadetes; order Gemmatimonadales; family Gemmatimonadaceae; genus DASYRX01. Next base: position 448 of record JBFMFA010000086.1, read on the forward strand.
GGTCGCAGCGCAGGCTTGATATCTGAACGCCGGGCCCGCTAACACGATCGAGGAGACGCGTCATGCCGCGCTCAGACGCGGCCACGAGCTGCATCCAGACGAGTCCTGGTTTCGTCTTGAAGGGTTCGCGCGCGAACGGTGATTCAGGAAAAACGAGGTGCCCGAACTCGGCGCGCGTCAACAGGAGCGTCCGTAGGGTCGCGGTGTCGGCCTGCTGCAACGCCCGAGCAAATTGCCTAACGAGCGTCTCGCGGTCGGAGGCTCCGCCGCTGAGCGCCGCCGGGCGCATGGAACCGGCGTTGAAGCGGCGTAGTTCTTCCTCCGCGGGAAAGATGCTGTCGATGACGTAACCGGGTTGCGCGCGGTTGATCGAGTCCTGGCGCGCAAGACTATCGAGGACCAGGGACTCGTTGCTGGCCTGTGCTGTTTGCCCAGTGCAAGCGACAACGGCTGCCAGACACAGCGCAGCCGTTGTCGTTATGCGTCGCACGCCTAGTTCTTGGCGTAGTACGTCCATCCTTGCCACCACTTTGGACCCGTGGGATTCGCCGCGCCGACAAACGCCGTGCCGCTCACCACGGTCCCCGCCTTGGTGGCGAGTTTGCCTGCGAACGTCGCAAGGCCGCCCGTCGCAGCGAGCGACGTCTGCGTCGGCGTCCAATCGAAACTCGCCGCCGTGGTACCCGTGCCGACCGAACTCGGAAACGTCGTGAACAGCCCCGCCGCCTGCACCGTCGACGTGCTCCTCAGCGCATTTCCCGTTAGGTCGAACGCCGGCTGCTGACCGCTCTGGAAATCGGCGGTGTTCTCGGCGAGCACGACGTTGCGAATGGCGAGATCGGCCGTGGCGAGATCCGGTGTAACGACGCTGCCTGCGCGCTGGTACGTCTCGACGTCGCGCACGCTGATGGCGGCGCGGGGCCAGCGCGAAATGATTCCGTTGACGTAGTAGCCCGCTGTACCACGACGCAGCACCATGCCGTAGCCACCCGACCCACCTGACGTACCTGTGCTGCCGGTTCCGATCAGCGTGAAGTTGGCGACGATCGGCGCCGTGTACGGCTGCGTGTTGTGCCCTTGCGTGCACCCTGCGGCGTTCGACGGACAGCCATCGTTCTCGATGCCGACGGGATCAGACGAAACCGACCCCGCTCCTGAACGCGGAACGAGTACGTCGCTCTGGAAGGCGATCAGATACTGCAGACGACCGCTGAATCCTTCGGACATGTCGAAGTGGTCGTCGCCCGACTCGTATGACACGAGGTTTGTTGCGTCGAAACCGCCGCCGAACCACTCGAACGAGTCGTCGAGGCCCGCCAATGACTGCAGGAAACTCGCGCGCGTCCCGCTGCCCACGGCTGCGAAAGTGAAGCTGTTCAGTTCGTTGTTGAGCGACGGTGCGAAGCCGGCGAACTCCACACGCACATAACGCAGCTCACCGCTGTTGTCCGTCGCTGTGTTGCCGCCGCTGTAGTTGATGCGATAGTTGGTGCCGGGCGCGGTGCCCGTGCTCGTACCAGTTCCTTCCAGCTCCACATCGACGCCGGTTCGGCTGATAGGAGCGTTGCCAACGATGATGAGGCCGCCCCAGTCACCCGGCTGTCGCTGGCCAACCGCGCGTGACGACGTGAACACGATCGGCGCATCGGCTCGCCCGACGGCGTTGATGCGCGCGCCGCGCAGGACGAAGAGGGAGGAGCCTAACGTGGCGAAGTCGCCCTTGATCACCGTGCCGGGCTCGATCGTGAGCGTGGCGCCATTGGCTACGTGAATGAACCCTTTGAGGGTGTACGTGGTGTCCGCGAACCACGTCGTGTTTGACGTGATGTCGGTCGTGACATCTTTGAGCGGGCCGTCGCCGAAGTTTCTGGTCGTCGTACCAACCTCAGACGTATAACCGCTCTCGCGACTTCCACGCTGCGCCTTTACGCGATAGCGATAGGCCGTCGCCGCTTTCAAGCCACCGTCGGTATAGGAGACGGCACCGGCTGCCGCCGGCGCGGTGATCGTGGTGTCTGCCGCAAATGCACCAGCTGCACCCTCTGCACGCTCGACGATGTAGGCGTTGTCGCCCGAGGTGCTCTGAAACTCGACGCGAATACTGGAGACGCCTAACGCGGTAACCTGAAGGCCGAGCGGCGGATTTGGGGTATTGCCTGGGCCTGTGCCGCCATCGTCATCGTCTCCACCGCACGCCGCGACGAGCGCTGCTGCAACTACCAACCACGACCGCGCCGTCACGGCACGCCAGAGAGAGCTTCCCTTCATTTGTCATTCTCCGAATGAATGAGAGGTGTTTCGCGCAATGGAGCCACGAAGCAAACCTCTCATTGCCGCAGTCAGCGCATCGATTGGGTCACAGACACGTCACAGCGTGCGGCAGCATTCACACTCATGGTTTCCAGATAAAGCCCAGCTGGAATGTGCGGCCCACGCGATAAAACTCGCGCGTGACTGTGCCTTGGGCTGTCTCGTACGGCGCGTCCAGCAGATTGCGCGCATCGAACTTCCCGGACAGCGCGCCGATGATCGGGAAGCGCAGCGCGACATCGAGGACGTTGCGCGGCAGCTCTTTGACATCGGGTAGCGGAGTGTCTCCTGCGGCGTCGATGCGCTCGCCGACACGGTTGAACAAGACGGTTGCGCTCGCGGCGCCGCTTTCCGTCGTTCCCGTTAGGCCCAAATTCAAGACGTACGGCGCCTGACCAACCATCGTGCGCGTTGGATTCGTCGCGGCGGCGCGGCTCGAGTCATCCAGTGTGATCTCGGAATTCATGAGCGTCACATTGGAGAAGAACGTAAACGGACGCAGGGCGCTCCCCAGGAAGCCGAGGTCCTTTCGCGCTTCGAGTTCGACGCCGAAGTTGCGTGCCTCGCGCGCGTTCACGTACGCTACGAATCGCGAGTTCGCACCGGCGGCGCGATATACGCGTTCGATAGGTTTATCGAAGCGCTTGGCGAAGACCGCGATACTCAGTACTTCGCCGCTCGTTGGATACCACTCCCAGCGTAGATCCGCGTTTTCGATGCGCGTGCGCTCGAGATTCGGGTTCCCTTCGAGATCATCGCCGTTCAGCACGTCGCGGCTCTTGATCGGGGAAAGCTCGCGGTACTCTGGGCGGGCCAAGGTGCGCGACAACGACAGACGCAGGCTCTGCGCTTCGTTCAGTTTGACGTTGAACGCCAGGGCAGGGAGGAGGTCGTTCCATGCCTTCGACGTGGCGACGGGCTGGCCGAGCGTGGACTGTGCGTTGACTTCGAGGACGTCGCGTTCGTAGCGCGCCCCGCCGATGATGCGCAGCCGGTCTGTCAGCGCGACCTCGGCCATCGCAAACGCGGCGCTGAGTCGATCGTTCGCGTCATACGCGCCGCCCTGACTGATTGGCGCGATCTCAAAAACGCGGTCGTTAGGGTTGGCGAAGCGGCCATCGAAGATCTCTTCCGGTCGCAGTCGACGGATGCTCTCGGACGCGGTGGGAGCGCTGAGACTGAACGCGCGCGAGTCCGCGTCGCGTTCGGTGCGGCGCACGAGGCCACCGACCTTGATGATGTGCTGCCGTTCGTTGCTCGTCAGGTTCAGCTGGTACGAGAGCTTCCCTTCGCGTGCCTTTTCGGAGAGTTCCGAGAACGTACGCACCGCGCCACCGTTCCCCGTGTTGAGCCACAAGAGCTGCTCGTTAGGCTGGCCCGCGTTGGCGACCTCATATACGAACTCGCTGCGATCTGGTTCGTCGCGTCGCACACCGGACAGCGTCGCGGACCAGTCAAAGCGATGCATCGTGCCGAGCTGATGCTCGCCGGCGAGCTGTGCGGACTGCACGGCGCGCTCGACGTACTGAATTCTGTCGATCCGCGCGTCGATGGCTTCGTTCTCGAAGTTGCCGCGCTCGGTACGCGCTTCGTTGTCGGACGTTCGGCTGTACGCGGTGCTCAGCGCCAAACGCGAGCTTTGGCCAAGCAGGACGCTCGCGTTGAACAAACCACCGAGGAGCGCACTCACGTTGGAAGAATGTCCGCTGAACTCATCGAGCGGGATCGTGGAGCCTTCAACGGTGCCACGCCCAGCCTGCGCGCGACGCTGATCGGCTCGCATCTCTTCGCTGTACGAATACGTGCCCGACAACAGATACCCGACGCGCAGGCCGAGGATAGGATCGCTGCCGCCAAAGGAGATTGCCGTAGAGCTATTGGGGCCGGCCGTACGCGGAGTCGGCGTCCACACGTCGCGGAACGAGCTGACGAGACGGTTTTTGTCGCCGTGATTCAGGGGGAAATCCTGGAAGTTGCCGACGCGCCTAACGAGCGACGGCAGCTGACGTTCCGATCCCGCCGCCGCAAAGGACTCGCCACCGACACCGCGCGCGTCCAGCATCTCCTTGCCGGTCACCCGGGGGTTAAGCCCCACCGATGTCTGAATCGACCACGTTCGCAGCGCCGGGAATTCACGCGTCCGGATGTCGACCTGCGCACCGGAAAAATCACCCTGCTGATCCGGAGTGAATGTCTTTGAGGTCGTGATCGTCTGCAGCATTCCCGTCGGGAAGAGATCGAGCGGCACAACGCGACGCTCAGGTTCCGGGCTGGGCATGCGTGCGCCATTGAGCTGCGTGACGGTGTAGCGCTCACCCAGGCCGCGCACGAAGACGTACTTGTTGTCCTGCACCGTTACTCCGCTGACCCGCTGCACTGCCTGGGCGGCGTCGCTGTCGGCGCTTTTGGAGATCTGCTCGGAGGTGATGGAGCTGACGATCGCGGTGGCGGTGCGCTGTGCATCGAGTGCTTCGCTCACCGACCCCCGCTCTGCCGCCGCGCTGACCACCATCGCTTGCAGCCGCACGCCGGCCGGAGCGAGCGAGATGTTCTGTTCCAGCGTCTGGTTAGGCGCCAACTGAATACCGGTTACCGTCTTGGGCCCGTACCCGAGCCGTCGCACCTGAATCGTCACCGTGCCGGCAGGGACGCCGCTGATTTGGAATCGCCCGTCGACGCCAGATTGCACACCTAACGTGGTTCCAACGATCTGCACGCCCGCCTCGGTGACTCCGACGCCGGACTCCTGATCCAGAATGCGGCCGACGATCCGGCCAGTTCGCGCGGCAGGCTGCTGTGCCGACAGCTGTGCGCTGAGAAGAAGGACGCCGACCAACGGGATGCTGCGAGCGAACGATCGTATCATGGATGTAGGCGCTGTGCAGAGGGGAGGCGCGCTGGAAGCACGCCGTGCAACAGGAGCCGTTACAATCGTCCGTTTGGGTTGCGAAACGCGCACGGTCGTGTCACGAACCGGTCACGCGCCTGCCTTGCCTGCTATACGGAGCGATCGGGGAAGAAGACGGAAATGGTCGTCCCACGCCCAACGGCGCTCTCAGCGCTCACGGTTCCGCCGTGCGCCTCGACGAGATGCCTGACGATGGCAAGTCCGAGCCCGGTTCCGCCCGCGGCCCGGGACCGCGCGGTGTCCACGCGATAGAAACGCTCGAAGATGCGGGGGAGATGCTCGGGCGCGATCCCGTCACCAGTGTCGCGCACGCGAACATGCACCCCCGTCGGGCTGCGCTGAGCGTAAACGACAACCTCCCCACTGGCGGTGTGCCTAACGGCGTTGTCCACGAGGTTGCTGACGATTTGACGCAGCGCGACCGGGTCCACCCACGGAGTGGCCGCGTCATTGGCGATGTCTGCCTTCAACTCGACGCGCGCATTGGCCGCTTTCTCGCGCACGGCCGCGAACACCTCGCTCACGGTGTTGCGCAGGTCCGTCGCCGCCGGCGCGGGACGCCAGCCTCCCGATTCGATGCGCGAGAGGTCCAGCAGGTCATCGACCAGGCGCTGCATCCGGCGCGTGTTGCCGAGGATCATTTCGGCGAAACGCCGCCGCTCTTCATTCGTTAGGCTTTCGTCGGCCAGTGTCTCGGCGACGCCGCCGACCACCGTGAGCGGCGTTTTGAGCTCGTGCGACACGTTCGCCACGAAGTCGCGTCGCACGCGCTCCAGCTGCCGCATGCGCGTGACGTCGAACAGCGCGAGCACGGCACCGCCGTCCGTCAGCGGGCGCGCGGTGAGCTCCAGCGTGGCATCTCCGAGGTCGATCTCCAGGGCATCCACTCGCTCGCCAGCGCGCGCCGCGGCCACGGTTTCGCGGAATATGCGATCGCGCGGCAGTCGATCGACAGGAAACGGGACCTTCTCTCGCAAACCGAGAATGTCGCGCGCCCGAGTGTTGATGCGTACGACGTCGCCACGCTCATTGATGGCGACAAGCCCTTCGTTCAGTGAACCGCTCACCGCCTCGAAGAGCGCCTCGTCCGCTTCCAGTGCGTCCAGTCGCACGCCTAACTGCTCCCGCATCCGGTGGATCGCGGTGGCCAGCTCACCGATTTCGGCTGGTGCTCCCAGCGCTGGCCGACGTGAGAGATCGCCGGCTGCAATGGCACGCGCTTCATCGCGCAGCGCGACGATCGGTCGCACCAGAGCGCGCGCGGCAATCGCCACGAGGATGCCAGTTAGCACAGCGACTGCCAGCGCGACCGGGACGAGGTCACGCAGCTGCGCAGCGAGAAGCGCCTCGAGCGCCGTTGTCGAGATCGATGCGCGCGCGACACGCCCTCCAGCACGCGCCGCGGCGTAGAGTTCAACGTCTCCGGCGGACGGACTCGGCCGCTGCGCCGTTCCCACGCCCGTCGAGCGCGCGGCGACGACTTCGGGCCGTGAGTTGTGATTTTCGAGCCGCGAAAGCGCCGGTTCGTCGAACTCGGAGTCGCCGACTACGCGGCCCGCGCTGTCGATCAGGGTCACCCGAACGCCTAACGTGGCTCCCACGGCGTCGGCAAAGCCATCCGGATCGCTCGCCGTCCCCCACTGTTCAGCTACGAGTTTGGCCTCGCGGACGAGCGTGGCTGTGGTTTGACTCGTTAGGCGCGTTCGCAGGCGCCGCTCCAGCGTAACCACGACCAGCAGCGCAAAACCCGCGATGATGACCAGCGATCCAACAACCAGCCGTCCGGCGACTCTCACGCTTCGTGCGGTGCGAGGGAGCGGACGACCGTTTTATGGAATCGCCTGCATGCGCGTCGCGTTGTCGTAAAACTTCGCGAGATCGGCACGCAACTTTTTCGCGGACGGCTCATCGATGTACATCATGTGGCCAGCGGTGTAGCGCTCAATCGTGATGTTGTTCCGAGCGACCGCCGGATCCACCGACATATGCGCAAACGTGTACGACGACGCGAAGTAGGGCGTCGCACCGTCGTAGTACCCTTCGGCGACGAAGAGGCGCATGTACGGATTGATCGCAAACGCCCGCTCGAGGTGCGGCACGACCGTCGCATACGTGTTCTGCGGATACGTCCACGGTCCGATGCCGCCGCCGAGGATGTAATACGTGTCTTCGTTTTTGTAATTCAGTTCGCGGCGTGCGTAGTCGGTGAAGACAGGCGTGAATGTGTTCCGGATGATCGACATGCTCGGATCACCAACGCCGCCACCGCCACCCGGCCCACCACCTCCGCCGGCGAGCAGCGGGGCGAAGCCACTGAAGCGACTGTCGAGCCGACCGACTTGCTGACGCTGATCTTTTAATAGCTCAGCGTCGAATGTCCCGAGATTCACGCGCAAATCGTTCTGTTCGATCACGCTCTTCGACAATCCGGTGAAGCGCGCCATCTGATCGGCAGTCGCGCTGAATTCGGCCGGCGTCAGCTTGTTCCCCTTCATGAGCGCGGCGGCATAATCCGTCGTCGCCCATTGCTCAGCTTGCGACAGCGCCTGTTCGAGCGGCATCCGTTGCAGATCAGCCGGCAGTTTTTTGTGGAACCACGCCGTCGCTGTGTAGTGCGGCAGGTAGTTGACGAAGCCAAGGTCGTTGCCGCGTGCCTGCGACGAGTAGCCGAAGTTGAGAATGGTGGAGATCAACATCACGCCGTTGAGTGTGATGCCGCTGCTCGCCAGCACACCGGAAAGTCCGGCCGCGCGTGTCGTACCATAACTTTCGCCGCCGACGAACTTCGGCGATCCCATGCGATCGTACCGCGTTAGGTACAGGCGGATGAATTCGGCGACCGATCGCAGGTCCTCATCGAGCCCCCAGAAGCGCGTGCCTAACTGCTGGCTTGCCGCGCGACTGTAACCCGTGCCGATGGGATCGATGAAGACCATGTCGGTCTGATCGAGCAGCGTATGCGGATTGTCCTCGAACGTGTACGGCGGTGGCGGCGCGTCGCCGTCGGGAAGCAGGCGCACGCGTTTTGGTCCCCAAGCGCCGAGGTGCAGCCACACCGAGGACGAGCCTGGTCCGCCGTTGAAGATGAACGTGATCGGTTGCGTTGCCGGGTTGGCGCCTTCTCGGTTGTACGCCATGTAGAACATTCCGCCTTCGACGGGGCCTCCGTCGGACGTGCGGATCGGCAGCATGCCGGCGTGCGACGTGTAGTTGATGGTCTGCCCGCGCACGTTGATCGACTTGCGCTGCACCACCGGCGCCACCTCGGTCATCGCGATGATGTCGCGTGGCGTGGCCCGCGCGGCTCGACCGCCCCCCCCCCGGGCGCCTGCCACCCCCGACCGGTCGCGCCCC
>JBFMFA010000087.1:0-8406 GCA_040753195.1 Gemmatimonadota bacterium
CGGCAACTTTCTCTACGTTGCTGTCGAATCATCGCGCTCCGGTTTCGTCAGTCTCTGCCTCGTTGACGGCGACTCTGTGCGCATTCTGCACGCTTCGGCAGCGTTAGGCAGCGTGCGCTACGGCAGGTCCGGGGCGACATGGTCATCGCCCGATACTGCCTTCGTCTACGGGATGCGCAACACGGACACGACGGATAGCGCGCGGCACGAGCGCCAGAGCTATCTGGCGCAACACGGCTGGGTCGCCACGACGGTCAGAATGGGCCGTGGCTTTCAGCACGAGATGCAGATCGCTTTGGAACACCTGGGCCGCGCGCCGCGTATTGCCGTCGCGTTCTTCGTGATAGGAACGGGTGATGCCTGGTCGATACAGCGTTGGCCCGACGATCTAAGCGCGCAGGACGGCTGCAACGATGCGAATCTCGTCCGCGGCTCTGTCCCACGCGGACTGCGGTTCGATCCCTCGGCCTGGGCCGAGCTGCGATTCTCAGCAGGATTGGGGTAGAACGCGCGCGTTACGTCTGTAGCTTCAAGGACCGCTTCCACCGACATGGATCTTCGGCAGCAGCTGCAAGAATCACTCGGCGACGCCTACATGCTCGAGCGAGAGCTCGGGGGTGGGGGGATGTCGCGCGTCTTCGTGGCCGACGAGCGGAGGCTCAATAGAAAAGTCGTCGTGAAGGTGTTGTCTCCGGAACTGGCGGCTGGAGTAAACGCGGAGCGCTTCGAGCGCGAGATGCAGCTGGCCGCCTCGTTGCAGCAGGCGAACATCGTTCCGATCCTGGCGGCTGGAGAAACAGCCGGGATGCCGTTCTACACGATGCCGTTCGTTGAAGGCGAATCGCTCCGCGCCCGCTTGACGCGGGAAGGAAAGCTTCCCATCGGCGCGGCGATCGATGTGCTACGCGACGTCAGCAAGGCCCTGGCGTACGCGCATGAACGTGGCGTCGTCCACCGTGACATCAAGCCAGACAATGTTCTGCTCTCCGGTGGCACGGCGGTCGTCACCGATTTCGGGATCGCCAAAGCCCTCTCGGCGGCACGCCGTGACGGCGACGGAGCGAACCTCACACAGCTGGGCACTTCGTTAGGCACGCCGGCGTACATGGCGCCCGAGCAGGCGGCGGGTGATCCCACCGCCGATCACCGCGCCGATCTGTACTCGTTAGGCTGCCTCGCGTATGAGCTGCTGACGGGTCAATCCCCATTCCACGGCCGTGCGCCGGCGCGGATGCTCGCCGCGCATATCAGCGAGACGCCGGTCCCGGTGACATCTCTGCGGCCGGACACACCGGCCGTTTTCGCCCGGTTGGTGAGCAACTGCCTGGAGAAGGACCCTGGTCGCCGGCCACAAAGAGCGAGCGAAGTTCTCACGACCCTCGATGCGGCGACCACAGCGACCGGTGAGACCACCACGGCTCCCACGCCACTCTCGCGAACGCTCGGGATGTACGGTGTCGCTCTGGTGCTGGTCGCGCTGCTGGCTCGCGCATCCGTCATTGCGTTAGGCGTCCCTGACTGGGTTTTCCCCGGTGCCCTGCTGACGATGGCAATCGGCCTGCCTGTCACGCTGTACGCGTGGCACAGCAACCGCACGCCCGGCGCTCGCTTCACCTGGAAGAAGTTCCAGGTCGTCGGTGCGAGCGCTGCCGGACTCTTTGCCGGCGTCACCGCGGTCTTCATGATCCTGCGCGCGATGGGGGTGGGACCAGTCGGCTCATTGATGGCGGCGGGCCGGCTGGAAGATCGCGGACGTCTGATCGTCACGTCCTTCCCGGCACCCGATTCCTCGTTAGGAAACCTCGTGACCGAGGCGGTGCGCACGAATCTGGGCCAGTCGCGCGTCGTGTCGATCGTGCCGCCTGTCGCCGTTGGCGCCGCCTTGCAGCGCATGCAGCGGCCGATGACCAGCCCGCTCACACTCGAGCTGGCGCGTGAGATTGCACAGCGCGAAGGCGTGATGGCAATCGTGGATGGATCGGTGCGTCAACTGGGTACCGGCTATGCCCTGTCACTGCGCCTGGTCTCGGCGGATTCGGCCAGGGAGCTCGCGGCGTATCAGGAGACGGCCGACAGTCCCCGTGACATCCTGCAGGCCATCGACAAACTCACGCGAAAACTGCGTGGCAGGATCGGCGAATCGCTCCGCGACGTCCGCAGCAGCCCGGCGCTGGAACAGGTGACAACGCCGTCAATCGACGCGCTCCGGATTTACGCGGAAGCGAATCGCATGATCGATATGGGTGGGAGCCCCATCCAGGCGGCGGAGCGTCTGCGCGAGGCGGTACGAATCGACACCGCGTTTGCGATGGCGTGGCGCAAGCTGGGCGTTGCGTTGAGCAACAGCGGGCTGCCGCGCGCGAGCGTCGACAGCGCGCTCGAACGTGCCTATCGGTTCCGCGATCGACTCACGGAGCGTGAGCGATTGCTCGCGGAAGGCACGTATTTCCAGTTAGGCACCCGGCGAGATCGGCGCCGCGCGATCCGCGCGTACGAGGCGCTTCTCGCGCTCGACCCCAACGAAACCGGCGCCGCCAACAACCTCGGCACGATCCTCAGCAGTATGCGCGAGTCGGCGCGGGCGGAGTCGCTGTTCAAGGCGCGGATTGAGGCGGGGAACGCGACGGCGCAGCAGTACACCAACCTGATCGGGCTGCTCGTCAGCAATGGCAAGGTGGCCGAAGCCGAACAGTTGCTGGACGAGTTCAGGGCGCGCTATCCCTCGTCAGCGTCAGCGAGCACGATGCGGTTGAGTTTCCTGTACATGCGCGATCAGCTCGACTCGATGGAGACGTTACTCAAGCAATACACGAAGGATCCTAACGTGATTGTGCGCGTTAACGGATTCGCCGGACTGACCAGCTATTTGCTGCTTCGCGGCCGTCCGAACGAAGGCCTGCGTCTGGCACGTGAGGCACAGCGCCTTCAGCAGACGTTAGGCGAGCCCGACAACCCGCTGGCGGACTCGTTGCAGCTGTCTTGGCTTGATCTCCTGCTGTACGGTGATACGGTGCGCGCTGTGCGTCGTGTCGAGTCCACCGCGGCGAGTATCGATGTGCGGTCGCTCCCGTTCGATCGCCGGCCGTATATGGGAATGGCGCAGTTTTATGCTTCGGCGGGGCAGCCGGCTCGAGCGCGGACGTGGCTTGCGCGAGACGACGCAGAAACACCCGACAGTTCGTATCGCCTGGTCAGAGAGCCCGCGCGCCATGCGACGTTAGGCTACATCGCGATGGCCGAGGGGCGCTACCAGGATGCGGTTCGCGAGCTGTGGCGCGCGGATACGACGTTCGACGGCCCGGAAGGGAATTGTGCGATCTGTCTCTTGGACGATCTGGGCACGGCGTGGGACCGGGCGGGCGCCGCGGATTCCGCGATTTACTACTGGGAACGTTATCTGGCGCCGACGCAGATGGGGCGCCAGGGGATGGATGCCTTCATGAAGCCGTTCATCCTCAAACGGCTGGGCGAGCTGTACGAGGCGAAGGGTGACATACCGAACGCGGTGCGCCGATATCGTGAGTTTCTCGCGCTCTGGTCACGCCCCGAGCCGAAGCTTCAGGACCAGGTCGATGATGTGCGCTTCCGCTTGTCGCGCCTCGCCGATACGGAACGAAAGACGCCTAACTAGACGCGCGGCGCTTTAACGCATCGATCTGCTGCCGCACGCTGCGCATCGATCCGCGCAGCGCGAAGTCGGCGGGACCAAATCCCTGGCGTCGCGCCGTCACGTTAGGTGGCGCCGGTACCACATCAGGCGGAAAGTTATTCCCTGGGCAGTTCTGATACGTCCACAGCTGCGCGAAGAACGTCCCGCTGATCTTGTCGAAGAAGTTCTGGTACAGCGGGTATTGCTGCTGCCCCGCCACGAGCACCGACCGCGCCGGATCCTGATCGAAGATGGTGACGCGGTTCCCTTCTGCATCGGTGACGACCGCCTTCGCCGCCGTTTGGCGGGATGGATTGAAGACATAGTTGAGAAACTGCGGACCGTACGGCAGCCCTCGTAGCGTGAGGTCGGGGCTTTTTGCGGGTGCCGTGAACACGTACGTGTTGGAGAGGAAGAGGAAGCCGTCAGTTCCCATGACGTCGACCTGATAGGCATTGCCGGCCGCATCGTAGGTGAAGGCGGCGAACACACCAAACGGCCTGCTCTCGCGCCTAACGAGCTGTCCCTTGCTGTTCCACGTGTTCACCAACACGTCTTCCAGCCGGTCGCTGCCGCCGGCAAACCAGTTCTCGCGTGCGATCTTGCCGCCATCGTAGACGTACACGATGGATGCGATTGGAATCGCGCCGATCACATACTGAGCGCGCACGAGCCTTCCCGTGGCGTCGTACTGCGGAACGAGCGTCCCGACGCCATCGGCCCATGCGCTCAAGAAGCCGCGGCCGTCGTAACGGTAGTTTTGAATGACGCCGTTTTGGGCCACGTTGCTGGTGACCTGGCACGCGCCGAGTGGACGATCGTCGCCACGGACGACGTTGAGCGACGCGTTGTTGTCAGGCCCGGCGGGATCGGCCTGACAAGCGGAAACCAGCAGTGTGATGGCGAGCACACGGCGCGGAGAGGCTGCACTACTCCAGCTCATAAACACACCCTGCGAACAAGGACCGCGGACTGATTGCTGCGGGATCGCAGCCGGTTTGGGCGGTACAGTGTATGCCCTGTGCGCTCGTCTGTCCAACGCAATGTGGCGGCCCCAAGCATAACGCACTGGGCGTTAGGCGAAAGTTGCCGAGGGCCTAACGCAACGAAAACATCACGCGCAGTGTGCGGCCGGGCTGGGGAAGGCCGCACTGGTCGAATACAAGAGCGTCGCTCGCATTATCGAGCGAAACCAGTGCGCGCAGCGATTGGAATCCCCCGCGCCCCGCCATGTTGAAGTCGCGCTCCAGCGCGAGGTCCGTATGCACCTGGCTGCCGAGGCGCATTTCGTTTCCGGTATCGGCGTTGAGACAGAATTGCGTCCCGGTGTAGCGTGCCTGCGCCACGCCACGAAGCGCGAGCGGCAACGGCACACCCAACTCCACGCTGCCGCGCGCTTCGGGATTGTTCTCCGAGTGGCGTGTTGGTTCACCCACGGTGGTCTGATCGCGGATCACGATGTTTTGCAGGAGCGCGTCGCCGTTCAGCGTCACCGGTCGCTGCCAATTCAGTCCGAAGGCGAAGCCGGCGAGCAATTCGATGCCCGCGCTTTCGATCTGATCGCGGTTGATGCGGCGGAAGCGTCTGTCGGGGGGCGGCAACGTGATCCTAACGACGGCGTCCTCGAGGTTGTGATGGAAAGCGATGAGTTGCACGGTGCTGCTCGTCGAGGCGCCCACGGCATTCATGACGACTCCACCCTCGAACCCGAGCAGCGTCTCCGGCTTCAGATCCGGATTGGGCATGAAGCGATTGAGGGCGCCCGAGTACAGTTCACGCAGGGCGGGGAAGCGCGAGCGCTGACTGACGCTCGCATGCGCGCGCCACATGCGGTTGAATTCGCGAGTCAGCCCGGCGCGCCATCCCAGATTGTCGAGCGGTTCCTGTCGCTCACGCCCACCAGTTTCAGGCGTGCTCGCTCGGTCGAAAACCACGCCACCGGACAATGTCGTCGCCGTACCTAACGGGAGCTCCAATTCCGCACCGGTGCTCCACAACACCTGGCGGTAGTGCGCGGTGGGGTCTGGCGAAAGCGTCTCATCGTAGCGCACGTCCCCTCTGGTGAGTGCGCCCCTGATGGTCGCGCTGCCGAGTGAGTGTGAGACACGCGCTCGTTGCGTCCACGTGCGCTCGTAACCCAGCTCTTCACCGGTGATGGTGGTGTACGTGCGGTCGCTGAACGAATTGATCTTCAGCTTCCCGGCATTGTACCCGGCGCCGACGTCCACGCTGCCGAAGCCGAATGGCGTGCTGAAAGTTCCGCTATTGAGCGCCAAGGCGGCGACGGCGCGACGATTGTACGGATAGCGCCAGAGGCGCGGCTCGCTGATATGTTCTTCTGGAGGTACTCCGCGCTCGGCATCGAAGCCTGAAAGCGTTAGGCTCACGCTGCGTCGCATCGCATTGCTCCAGCGCAGCAGCGCGAAGCCATCGGTATGTCGCAAATCGCTGTTCGTGCGCAACCCGTCGATGGCGGACGAGTCGCGGGCCTTGTTAGGCAGCGTGAACCCGTCGCGCTGGCGATAGCCGAACCCGCCTTGCAGCGACAGAGACCCGCCCAGGACGTCGGCGAAGCGCCGAGCGCCACCTAACGAGGTTACCAGAGCCGCCGTCTCGTCCATGCCACCGCCCAGCCACCAGCGGCCACCCGCCGGCTCAGCGCCATCGCCATGAGCAACTTCGATCGTCCCGCCCAGCGTATTCGGCCCGTTCAGCAACGACCCCAGGCCCCGCACGATCACCAGACTCTGCGAGCCGGTCAACGGAATGAGGGAAGGGTCGGCGCGATGATCCCAGCCAAGCGTCATCGGGATCCCGTCCAGCATCACCGCGGCCTGACGCGAGTCGGAGCCGCGCACCGACAACTCCATTTCACCACGCGAGTTTTGACGTACGTGAATAAACGGGGCGTCGCGCAGGGCTTCGTCCAACAGCGGCGCCGGCGATGCCCGAAGCGCCGTCGGCGTGACGAGGATCGCGCTCGCGCCGCCAACGACACCGGCCGCCCGCGTGGCGGTCACGCTGACAGCCTTCAGCTTCGTTGCAGTCGTGTCGCCGCGCGTCGTGTCGGGCCGAGCTTGAGCAGCCAGCGCGCCGGGGATGAACAGCCCCAGCAGTACGGAGTTGCAGGCGATCCGCACGCGCTTCACCATGCTTGGCCCTGGCTCAATGAAAGCTTGCAGTTATCTGAATGCTTCCTGAATGCGGGACGCTAGGCTGCGCTTCCCGGTGCGGCAAGGAGGCCGCGCCACATCGGGTCGCGTGGCTGCGTTAGGCGGCCGGAAGTCGGACGCGGAACACGGTGTGTCCCGGTCGCGAGCCGACGAGATCGAGCCGACCCTGATGCATCTCGGCGATGCGGCGGGCGATGGCGAGCCCCAAACCAGCCCCGCTCGTCGCGCTGGATTCTGCGCGCGCGCGCGCACTGTCCACGCGGAAGAAGCGATCGAAGATCCGCTCCTGTAGTTCCGCCGGTATTCCGGGCCCTTCGTCCGCCACTTCGATGGAATAACCTGATGCATCGGTCGTCATCCCGATCCGGACGGTGCCGTCTTTCGGCGAATGCTTGATCGCGTTGTCGAGCAGGTTGAGTAGGACCCTGCCTAACAAGTCGCGATCGCCGCGAACGGGCGCTTCCACCACGTCGCCGAGCTGGATGTGTACGCCGCGTTGATCGGCGATCGGGCGCACGGCGCGCGCCGTCTCCTGCACGAGATCTTCCAGATAGAACTCGGACGCCTGCCCAACGAGCTTTCCGCTGTCGGACCGCGCCAGCAGAAAGATGTCTTCCACGATACGCGACAGCCGTCGTGCGGTGTCCTGCACAACCACCATGGACTGCTTGAATTCGTCCTGTGTGCGGCGTTCAGCGAGCAGGGTGACGTCCGCTTCTGCCTGAAGGATCGCCGCCGGCGTGCGCAACTCGTGCGACGCGTCCGCCATGAAGCGGCGTTGCTGCGCGAAGGAGTTTTCCAGCCGGTCGAGCAACTCATTCAGGACCCGCGCGAGGGTGCCTAACTCGTCGTCCGCTGCGATCGGGAGACGTTCATGCAGCGTCGTGGCACCGATTTCGGCGGCGCGCGCCGCCATGGCCGACACCGGAGCGAAGCTTCTTTTGGCCAGGAAGTAGCCGCCAGCCGCGGACGTGGCCACCAGGAGGGGGATAACCACGAGGAATAGACCGCGGATGCGATCCAGCGTGGCCTCGACCTCCATGAGCGGATAGACGGCCACCAGTTGGTACGTGCGCTGGGCGACCTGGTGCGGCTGCAGGGAGATGCGATAGGCACCGCGCGGCGTGCGCACCGTCGTCTCCCAGGCCCCTGCCTGACGCTGCGCCCGCAACGCGTGCAGCAGCGGCAGCGAATCGTTAGGCATGGCGTGTCGCGCCAGACCTTCGTCGTCGCGCAACGGCGGGCTCATCGCCACGAGCGCCCCCGCAGCGTCGAGCACCAGGACATCGAGATCGCGAAAACGCATGTCGCGCGCGGTAGCCCGCGCGGCCTCGTCCGGCGTGGGACTCTGTCGCCGCTCAGCGGCCAACTCACGCGCGAAGACAGCCAGCGCGTCACGGTTGAATGCGTCGGTTCGGCTGCGCAGCGTGCCTTCGTATGTGAAGTACGAGATGAGCGCAAAGGCGACGAGCGGGACACTGAGAACGAAAGCGTACCAGAGTGTCAGGCGTGCACGAACACTACGCGGGCGCAAGCGCATCACGCCTTGCGCCGGACGCCTTTGCCTGCTGCCTTTGGTGACTC
>JBFMFA010000087.1:8416-8968 GCA_040753195.1 Gemmatimonadota bacterium
GGTTTCCGGTGGCTCCAGCATGTATCCGATGCCGCGCAGCGTCCGAAAAAGCGGTACTTCCTCGCCTTCGTCGATTTTGCGGCGCAAGCGGCTGGCATACACGTCGATGATATTCGTGCTGGCGAGCTGCGTTTCCTCCCACAACTGTGCCAGAAGCTCGGAGCGGCTCACGACGCGTCCGGCGTTCCGGGCCAGCAGCACCAGGAACGCATACTCTTTTCCACTCAATGAAATGTCCCGCTTGTTGCGGCGCACGCGATAGCGTTGCGTGTCGATGACCAGGTCGGCGACGCGTAACTCCTCGCTCAATTCATCGGCGTGGCGCCGAATCAGCGCCCGCAAGCGCGCCAGCAGCTCACCGAACGCAAAAGGCTTGGTGAGATAATCGTCGGCGCCGGCGTCGAGCCCACGGATCCGTTGCTCCACGGTATCGAGCGCGGTGAGCATCAATATGGGAACGCGGTTCCCTTGATCGCGCAGCGCCTGGCATACGGCAATGCCGTCGCGACCAGGGAGCAGAATATCGAGGATGACCGCGTCGAAGTGTGTATT
>JBFMFA010000088.1:0-8892 GCA_040753195.1 Gemmatimonadota bacterium
GAGCGCCGGACGCTGCGCGACGAGCTGCGCCTGGCGAACCACCGTCCCCTCGCCATCCACGGTCTGAATCGCGATTGTACGTTTGTGCAGATCGATACCAGAATACAGCATACCCCCTCCGAGACGACACGAGCTGCGTGATGATCTCGTCGTTAGGCCTCGTTGGGAATATCAAGCCGTTGCTGCAGACGCAGAACGGCACGCCGTTAGGCCGCTGGAGCCTGTATGAATCACCGTGAGAGCTCCCACGAAGTTAGTATCACGGGGCCGGATCACATAACCGCGCGCGATCCTAACGCGCATTGTCTAACCTGCGGTGTCCGAGGAACCATCGCCCTCTTCGAACATGATGCGCCGCCGCATACCATCGAGCGCTATTGCGATGCATGCTGGCTCGCGCGGCGCAATGCACTGGAAGCCGCCGGCATCCATGGCGGCTGGGAAGTCCTCTCGTGGCGCTACGTTGAGGAGTTCCTCGATATCGTCGAGAAGGGCCTTGCCGCGAACCGCGCTCGTGGAGAACTCATGCCCGCACAGGAGGCTGCACTTCCGGCGCAACTCAAACAGATTGCCGCCGACATTCTGCAACATGCAATCAAGTACGATGGACCGATGCCCGACCGCATTGCCGCGTTCGTCCGCCATCATCACGGACCAGCCGCCTAACAAGCCGTTGCTGCAGTCGCCGCAGACTTGCACCCCGTTAGGCTGCGCATTGGCAGATGGGTTCCGCCACGCTTCGATGTTAACCGCACCGACGCCTATGCTACGTCGAGGCCGTCTGCTGCTTGCACAGCAAGAACATCGTATCAAGAGCCTTCTTGCAACCCTCCACCGCCTGTTCCTTCGTCTTCCCCTCGAGTAAAGCGTCGTCCATGCACTGGGCGAATTTTCGCGCGACGCATTTAGTTACGGCCTTGTCGGAAGGCTTTGGTTTCGGCTTCTTCTTCTTGGCTGTCATCCGTCCTCCAATTGAATGCCGCTGCCTGTGCAGCGTAGGCGCGTCAAGCGAGTCGAGTCAGTCTCGAGTGCAAGCCGGCCCGGGTTCTCATTGCTTACAACGACTTTGGGGCCTGGAACCCGACATGGTTCGCGTGCACGCGAACCGCGGCGTCCCCGTCGCCCGCGATCCGAAGGCAGTCGTCGCTCTGCGCGGTTGCCTCTACCATTGGCCATGCGGGCGGCACCACTCGGCTTGCGCCGCCTAACAAGGCGTTGCTGCGGTCGCCGCGCGCTCTAGTGGATTGCTGTTTGAGTGCGGCGTAGCAGAACGTGGCGGTACCACAGAATGAAGAGCATGTTTGTGCGTCGCCGCCATGGTCTCGATGCCGGCACGGGCAGGTGCGCAATCCGCGACAGAAGAAGAGGTCCGCTCGGCCGTGCGTGCGTTCTACGCCTCGTACAACGCGCACGAATTCAGTCGCTTCGTTGAGTACACTACCGAGGACTGCGTGCACGTTACTCCAAACGGCATCGCTAGACATGGACGCGCAGCAGTCCTCGAAGCGCTGAACCAAGTGCATTCGACATTCCTCAAGGGAGTAACAGACACCCCTGAGGGAATGATGGTGCGTCTCGCGACACCCGAAGTGGCCGTTCGTTGTCGTGAAGCGGAGCGGCCGCTGGCTGATCATGCAGGATCACAACACCGCTCGCGCGATACGTCCGTGACCAAAGGCACCTGTGGCGGTTTCCAAGTACTGCCACTACGCTCCGTGACCTGCAAGCGGCATCACGGGCGACGACATTTACGCCAAGTGTCCACGTCTGCGTGACGTTGTCGCGAAACACAGTGAGTAGCGCGCTGGAGCAGCGTTAACACTTTCTTGAGCGACGGTGCCGCCCTTATCGTGTGAGTGCGTTCGTCAATCCGCCTAACAACGTGTCGTAGTCGCTGATGTTCCAGATCCCGTCCCGCACTGCACGTCGCATTTTACGACAGGCCCCGCGCATTTGTGGCGGTGGATCCAGGACCCGGAGAATCCTATGAAATCCAGTGTCGCGCAGTGTACGCATTTGCTGTCTCTGGCAAGCGCAGTTCTCGCGGACCTCGATGACGGGCACCTCGCCATCGAACCACAACCCGGGACAAAGACCGCCGGTTGGATCATCGGTCACCTCGCAGTCACGGGCGACTTCGGTCGCCGCCTTTGTGGCAAGCCACCAATGTGTCCCAAGGAATGGCGCGGCAAATTCAATCCAGGCAGTCAGCCGTCCCTTCAGGAAGGCGACTACCCGCGAATGGTAGAACTCTGTACCGCCTTTCGAGAGGTCTACCGAGATCTAAGTGCCGCAGCTCTTGATACGCAGACAGAACAACTCGCGTCCGAGAATCCCTATGCGCCCGCACGGGACGCGTTCCCGACCGCTGGCGATTTCGTATCGTATCTGCTGGCCGGCCACCTCGCTTATCATCTCGGGCAACTCGTTGCGTGGCGAGCAGCAGCGGGATTCGGCAGACTGACTCGCCCGGACACCTTGGCCGCCTAACGCGACCTGATGCTCCCATACGCACAGCTCCGGCGGGTCGGCGGAGCTGGAATTGATCGGTGAAATGAGCCGCCCTTCGCTGCATTTGTCGTAGTCGCCTGTGGCCAGGCTCGCGGTACCAACGCGGCTCCATGAACCGAACGAGTTCGCCCATGCGATCGACTAATACCAGCGCGCGCTGCAGCGTCTAGCACCATCCAGCGTGCCTCCCGGCGGGCGTCGGCGCCGCGTCGTGGGACAGAACGGACTTGCTCGTGGACGATACGCGATAGAGGATCGGCCCGCGCCGTACAAATTGAGCACACGACCGATCACGACATCGAAGCCATCGGTGGCTACGCCTGTCGAGTCGCCTCGTTAGGCTCGGCCAAAAGCGCTATGAGTTTCACAGCCCCAAAACGCTCCACGGCGCTGGGCGCATCTCACCCCAGCCCGCTCGCCGTACCAAGAAACGCGCGCGCGTGGCGGAAAGACTTTGCTGCTGCAGCGGCTCTGATGACCATCTGCCACGCCTGGCCCACCGCAATGCGTGGTCAATCGCGCATGACTCCTACGATCGACAGCGTCCGTGTGGAGGCAGCTACATATGTGCATTGGCAAGCAGGCGGCAACGGACCTGCCGTGGTCCTCCTTTCGGGGAGTGGAGGGATGGACTGGCGTCAGTGGGATGAGGTCTTCGTCCGGCTGCAGCAAAACTTCCGCGTCGTCCGCTTCGAACCTCGCGGAAGCGGCAGATCGAGCGTGCCCATGGGTGCCTATTCCAACACAGCAGACTTGCTCAAGGTGCTCGACGCAGCGCGAGTGGATCGTGCAGCGCTCGTCGGCCTTTCCTCCGGCGGCGGGATTGCCCTCGACTTCGTCTTGGTCCACCCGGAACGCGTTTCTGCCCTGGTCCTCGGCGGGCCGTTGGTGGGAGGCTTCGTCAACTCATCGCAGCTTCAGGCTCGAATTGATCGTCTTGCGGCGGCGTCCCGCGTCGGCCTCGAGGAGGGGATCACCGCTTTTCTGGACGATCCTCATTTTATTCCCGCCGTCGGAAACCCGCTCGCGCGGGATCTGGCCAGGCAACTGTTGCGGGACAACGCACGCCCAGTTGCGATGGGCCGCGCTACGGCGCTCGATCCGCCCGCGGTTAATCGCCTCGCAGAAATCAACGTCCCCACCCTCCTAGTTGTGGGTGAGTTTGACCACCCAGACATCCACCGTCGAGTGTCGTTCCTGTCGGACAGCCTTCGCAACGCGGTCAAACTCGTGTTCCCGGGCGGCGGGCACATGTTAAACATGGAAAACGCTCCGCTCTTCAGTCTCCTAACGTCAACTTTCCTGCGGACGCGTCAGTAGCAGAGTGTCGCTGCGAGCCCCGGCACGAGAATCATCGCGTGCTCACCGCGACCCACCTACCACAGCGACTCAGAATCGCAGCAGTCCGTCTCATCCCGCTGTACGTGCGCGGGATGAACGTGTCCGCGTACACTGCCGCATGCGGCGCCTCACGACACGTCGGGTCCGCGCTACCCAGGAGAGACGATGTGGAAATTGTTAGGCGGCGTTATGCTAGTCGCGCTTGTTGCGGCGGCCATCGGCGCCTGTAGCCGTACACCGGCAGCGACGCAACCCGAGAATGTGCTTCGGGCGGCCCTTGCGGCGCACGGCGGGCAAGCCGCCATCGAGCGCATAGGTACGCTCGACCTGCGCTTCACGGGACTCCGCGAGATGTCGTATCAGAGCCGGCGAGCGGATCCGCCCTGGGATCAGGAACCTTCGTCAGTGCGGCTGGTGTTCAGCCAAGCGCGCAATCATTGGCTCTGGGAAACTATAAACTCATACCCCGGCCTGGGACCTTTCGGCGTACGTCAGGTATTCGACTCGTTAGGTGGTTTTTTCATCGACCCCGACGGCAACTCCCACGGCCCTGAGGTGATGCGCGTCACCGCAGCAGAAGCGCTCACGTCGCGACACTCCCTCGCGCGTTTCATCCCGGGCTTGTTGATTGAACAAGCCATCGATAGCGTGGCGGCGGCACGAGTCCTTGGCAGCGACCGTGTCGGCGGTGAACGCCACATTCAAGTCCTGTATCGTGACCCTTTCGGGCGCGAGATCACGCTGCGATTCGACGCCAAGTCGTACGAACTCACCGCGTACACCTTCACGCGACGCGACGAAGTGCGTGGTGTCGCTGCAGAGTCCGTGCACTTCGCCAAATACAGCGACTACGCCGGCCTGCGGCTTCCGCTCGAACGCCGCGAGTACATCAACGGAGAATTGGAGCGCGCGCTCAGTGCCACTGTGCGCTTCGGATTCACCGATCAAGACAGCCTTTTTCAGATCCCAGACGGCTATGTGGAACCCACTCCCGCCGGCATCGCCGCCCACCAGATGGACCATGACGCCGCAGCGACGTTACGCCCGATCGGACGCGGCATTCACATCGACGTGGCGACCGGTACCATGGTGGTGGAATTCGCCGACCACACCGTCGCGTTTGACTGCCCTAACGACGCACGAACCTCACAGCGCACGATAGCAGCCGTCGCTGGCGCGTTCCCGACGAAGCCAATCCGGTACCTGGTTGCTTCGCATACGCACCCTGACCACTGTGGTGGCGCGCGCGCGTACTTCGCTGCCGGTATCCCGATCATCGTCGCGCGTGATCATGTTGGCTTTTACGAGCGCCTCGCACGTACGAGCCACGCCAGCGAGCCGGATGGCTATAACGCGGCAACCAAGCCGCCAAAGATAGAGTCGATTGACGCCGGCGCGTCACGCGTCCTTCGCGATGCAACTATGTCCGTCGAACTCTTCAACATTGGGCCGTCACCTCACAGCGCCGAGATGCTGGTCGGTCACCTTCCGCAAGAGGGACTGCTCTGGCAGGTGGATCTGTTTTTGGGCCGCATGACAGGAGGAGTGGGGAACGCCCGCCCGGTTTCTGATTGGCTCGCGCGCGAAATTGAGCGGCGACGCTGGGCGGTGCGCAGAATAGTTGACACCCACCTGGGCATGGTCTTTTCGCGTGAGGCGGTGGACAGCTCACTACGCATGGCCGGCTTCCGTCCCATCGCGCCATGACGGCGCGACGTCACTCCCGTATCGTGCGGAAGATGCGCGTGCGCTGAGCCTCAGGAGGCGTCAGCATAGGGTTCGTTAGGTACTGTTCCCAAGTCAAGTCACCTAACGTGAGCCCGGCGCCCTCGGCGAACAGCTGCAGGCGGCGATAGGCTTCGCCGAGTCCCTCGATTGGTCCCTGGTAGTCAAGCGTGACGACACGCCCGTTAGGCGTGCGACCGAGGCGCACCGCGGTCAGACTGTCGGCCAACCGGGGCGCCGTGGCCACGGGGACGGCGACCTCAAACACCCACCGCTGTCGGTTAAGAAGGCGATTCACGAGAATCGGTGGCGCGGACGCGCGTAACCCGAAGCGCGACGCCGCGTCCAGCGCCCGATTGAACGCGGTCAACGCCGCGCTATTTCGCTCAGGACCGACCACGGAGCGGAGGTCGATTTCGTCCGCGGCAATGATGGCGTCCGATGCGACCAGGAACACCACGGTTGGGTCCCGTCGCGCGACCGTGTCCACCACGCGCAACGTATCGCGCACTGTGCCTATCCCGCGCGAGCCGCCAACCGCTTGCGCGGGCAACGCCAGAGCTCGCGTTAGGGTGACGGCAGCAAGCGCAGCAATTGCTTTACCTAGCATGATGGACAGTGACAGAGTCGGGCATTGGCGACGTGTGGTTAGGCGGCCGTCGGCTAAAACTCAGGGCCGAATCGGCCGCGCAGGTTGGGACGGAAGGTCCGGCTCAGAATAACGCGACGTCCACTCTCGAGTCGCACGACATAGTCGCCGTGCAGGTGCGGCTCTATCTCCGACACACGCCGAGTGTTCACGATGGTCGAGCGGTGAATACGCACGAACACAGCCGCGTCGAGCCTTGCTTCGAGACGTTGGAGCGACTCACGAACAACATGGACCGCATCAGGCGTGCAAACGTTGATGTAGTTCCCCGCCGCCTCGACACATTCCACCTCAGCGACCCGAACGAGCTTTATCCGACGGCCAACACGCACTGCCAACCGCTCGAGCGGTCGGCTATCCGCGTTCACAACTGCTGTGAGGCGCCCAGCGCGAGCGTCAATCAAGTCATCCGTCTCGGCCACTTCTTCCTGAGCACGACGAACCGCAAGTTCGAGCCGGTGTGCTTCGACTGGCTTGAGCAGATAATCGATCGCATCCGTCTCAAAGGCGCGCACGGCGTGCGCTTCGAACGCGGTCACGAACACGATTGCTGGGGGCAACCACTCGAGTTGGTCGAGTACGTCGAAGGCGTCCCCACCGGGCATCACTACATCGAGAAACACGAGATCGGGTCGCAGCCTCCCGATCGCCTCGACAGCCTCCACTCCAGTGCGCGCCTCTCCGACAATCGTGACCGAGGGTATCGCGCCAAGTAGCTGCTGAAGGCGGAGACGTGATGGCGGCTCGTCGTCGACAATAAGAGCACGCAGAGCAGCGCTCATCATGTGCTCCTGGCCGCGAGGGTGGGTGTCGGAAGAACGATGATCACGCGTGTGCCGCCGCCATCGCGAGGTAGCAGTTTGAATTCTGCTTCGCCTCGGTAGTGGGTTTCCAACCTCGACTGCACGTTCGTTATCCCAATGCCGGAGCTTCCATTGTGTGACGGCGGCAGACCCACACCATCGTCTGCAATCTCGAGCTCGATGCCGGTGCGCGTTGCCTGCGCGGCGATGCTCACGGTGCCACCAGACGGCAACGGTTCAATGCCGTGCCTAACGGCGTTCTCGACAAGTGGCTGCAGCAGGAGCGCTGGCACTGGTACGCTTCCCAAATCTTGCGGGCACTGGAGCGTGAACCTGAGTCTGTCCGAAAATCGGACAACTTGCAGCTCGAGGTAGGCTTGGGTGAGCGCCAGCTCTTCGCGAAGCGGTATCATCGCGGCAGCACCGGACGCGAGCGAAGCGCGCAGGAGGCGCGCGAGCCGATCCACCATTCCCTCAGCGACGCGTGGGTTTGCGCGGATTTCCGCCGCGACCGCGTTAAGCGCGTTGAACAGAAAATGCGGCTGCAACTGACCACGCAGCGCGTCGAGGCGCGCGGACGCCATGGCCGCTTCGAGTTGTGCGGCACGCCGTATTGCATTCTCGCGCGCGAGGAGCGCCTCGCGGCCCGTGACGAATCCAACGATCCCCGCGAAAGCGAGCACGGAGATCG
The DNA here is from genome assembly GCA_040753195.1 of Gemmatimonadota bacterium. Classification (GTDB taxonomy): domain Bacteria; phylum Gemmatimonadota; class Gemmatimonadetes; order Gemmatimonadales; family Gemmatimonadaceae; genus DASYRX01. Next base: position 7,721 of record JBFMFA010000088.1, read on the forward strand.
CGGTGCGGCGCGCCGTATAGCCTAACAAGTGTTCACCCCACGGGTGCTCGCCGAGTCCGAGCAACGGATGCGCGACCCACCGCTCCAGGCCGACGAAAAGAAACTGCGCCGCCAGGTGGAACACGCCGCCTGCGACAAGCAGCGCCACAATTGTGCGCGTGCGCGACGGGACAGCCCCACGGAAGCGTCTGTAGAGCGTGAGTGCCGGAAGTGCGAGGACACCGTAAACAAGCCAAATGCCGCCCGCCGACCACGCCGTCACTGCAATCGGCTCCGGCGTTCCGATGAGCTGCTTATCGGCCCAGAAGGACAACGTGAAGATGACGAAGATGCCGAACCAGATCGCCGCTCCCCACACAGGCGGGAGCCGCGACGATGCGTCTGCCGTCACGGTCACGCGCGCGACCACGCCGCCAGCGAAAAAATGAGCGCTGCAATGAGTCCCATCACGACACCTTGCACCACGCCAAACCACAGCGACAGGGCAGCAAGAGCCAGCGTGGTAGCGGCGTAGACAGCCGCGAGCCTACGCGCGACCAAAGTGTCGTTAGGTGCACGGCTGACAGCGACGAAGCCAGTGACTGCGAGTGCCAGCAACAGCAGCGAGAAGCTCGCGCTGAAGTACTCACGAAAGTCGAGCAGGGAGGGTTCAAATCCTAACAGACGGGTGCGGACAGCGCGCATCGCCCGAGTAGCGTCAGCGAGCGCGGGGTCGACGCGTGCGGCGCGCGCCGCCATGACGAACCCCGCAAAATGTCCAAGGGCGAAGAGCACCAACGTGAGCAGGCCGGATCTGTAGATGGTCGTCGTACGCATGTGGTATGAGGCTCTCGGAGGCGACGATATAGCGCGCGCGCGTGGCGAGTATGGGATCGGAAAGTACGTGCGTGGGACCACGAGCACCTCGCATAACGAGCGAAATGGGGATCAACGGCGTTGCCACGATGGTGAAGAGCAGTAATCACGGGGTGAAGCGAGCGATTGCGGTTTCGGTCCGGCTGCTCTCCCTTGGCGTGATGCGTCATGCGGTAACCTCGCCGCTTCTGTGCACGTAAACGATGCTAGTGTCAGTGGTGTCGCAACCATGCCCTCACCCATTCTATGCATCCACTCGATCCTCGCTGTATCGCTGCCGTTGCGGCGCTGTTGGTTGGTACCAGTGCGGTCGTGCC
>JBFMFA010000089.1:0-8877 GCA_040753195.1 Gemmatimonadota bacterium
GCCCTGGTTCACGTGCGTATCCCACCCCCCAACATCGGCAAACGCAATCTCGAGACCGACGTCGGCCTTGATCAGCTGCGCGATCTCGCGCAGTCGCTGACCGAACTGCGACCGCGGATACTCGGCGCCGTGCTCCGGGAGGTAGCGCTGCGGGTTGGCGTTGCGAAGCAGCTTTACGGCGTCGAACATGTCGCGCCCGGCGCCGTGAACGAGATCGGCTTCGCCGGTGCGATACAGCGCCTCGAGGCGGCTCGCCGCATCACCGTCGGCGCGCACGGTAAACTCGCCTAACGAAGCCATCGCGACGGTCGGCGAGGGCCCTTCCAGAATACGCGGCAATTGGGACGTCATGGCCACCGCACGGAACGGCGAGGATGCGCCGCGGCCGTCGGGCCCTGTCGCGCATTCCTCACACGTTCCCTTGGTGGCGAGGTACCTATTGAGCCATCCGTCCGGCGTCGACTTCACGTCAGGCGTGCCACTCTCGAGATAATCCTGCGCGTCGAAGTGAGAACGCGTCGCGCTCGGGCTTCCCACGGCGTGAATCGGCGCGAGTATCCCGTCGCGATACAGCCGCTCGAGCGGGGACAGCGCCGGATGCAGGCCGAAGAAGCCGTCCAGATCGACGCTCGTTAGGTCATTGCCGCGCTGCGGCCGCGGAATGGCGATTGTCGGCCGCATGGCGTAATACGCGCTCTCGCCGTGCGGGACGATCATGTTCAAGGCATCGGCCGCGCCGCGTTGAAAGAGGCAGATCAGCACCTTCCCGCGCTTCGTTTGCGGCAGGTCCATCGCGAACGCCGTGCGCCGCAGGAACGAGGGACTCAGGCCCATCGTCACGAGCGCCAACGCGCCGGATTTTACGAATGCTCGTCGTCCAGTGCCCATCAGCGTGTCCTCTAGCGGCGTTGGAATTCAGGAGAGCCTAACGCAAGGCCAACGACCTGTGCGATGCCCGTCAGCTTCGGCGGTGCGCCCAGGCCGCCACCGCGCCGGTTCAAGAATGGGCGCAGCTCAGTGGTGCCCATCTCGGTCGCCGGAGCGTTGTTCGGCGGAGACGCGCTGTCTGCCGCGGCGCGCTCCAGTAGCGGATTGCGGCCCGTCGCAAGTATCTCGCGCGTCGCCGCGGACGCATGACCGTTCAACAGCGTCGCGACGACGATGTCGATCTGCGCGTCGCGACTCATGCGCGCGATGCTGTCCCCCGCCCACGCGCGCGCCGAACCGCCGGGAATCCGCCCGGCAGCCGTCGCCAAGGCAAAGTTGATTCGGTTCAAAATGGAGCCGGTATTCAGCCACGCTTCGCCAGTCTCCGGCCAACCATTGGGCGCCTGATGGCCGTAGATGGGCTGGCCCAGCAATGCCACGACGCCTGCTGTTCGCGGTGTCGTATCGGGCGTCGCGCCTAACGCGCGCATCGCGCTCGTCACCACTTCAAATGGCGACTTCACCTTGGCACGAAAGGCAGCGCGCGAGAAGAACTCATCCGAAGTCACGATCGTGCGCACCACTTCCCGCATGTCGCCGTCCGTGCGCGTAAACGCCGCGGCGGCTCGCTCGACCAAAGCGGGCGGAGGCGAATCGGACACGAATCGCACGGCCAGCTTCCTGGCGATGTAACGCGCGGTGGCCGGGTGCCGCGACACGATATTGAGCACGTCCTCCCCGTCTTCGACGCCGCGGCCGGCACGCAGCCGATGACCAAGTACCCTCTTCTCACCGGCATCGTGGAGTGACGGAACGAAACGGAACCCCTCGGCGCCGCGGCGCGCAAAGGGAACGGTCCAACCCGTCAAGGCACGCGCGACTTCGATGACGTCCTGCTGCCTGTACCCGCCGTCGACGCCTAACGTGTGCAGCTCGAGCAGCTCGCGGGCATAGTTCTCGTTGAGCCCGCGCGGCATGCGCGCGCGCAGCGTATCGAGACGTGCCGCCGCTTGCGGCCTGCGCGCCAGGCGACCACGCAGCGCCCCGCGACCAGGACGACCGCCGAGCGTCGGCTGCGTCGAGTCGGCGACGCTTTGGGCGTTGTCGAGGTACAGCAACATCGCCGGACTCTTCGCCACCGTGCCTAACAAGTCGCGAAACTTGCCCAACGCATGCGGTCGGATGGCCTCGCGTTCATAGTCCGCGATGTAGTAGCGCACCACGTTCTTGCCGGCAAACACGGTGAAGTGGTTAAGCCAGAAGTCCACCATCACTTCTTCCAGCTGACGCTCGGAACCGACGGCGCGCGCGACGCGCGCCGCAACGACGTCGCCAAGCACGGCGCGCGCCTCACGAGCGGCTTCACGAATCATCTGCGAATCGGCGCGCGTGAGCATCGAATCCCGCATCCGCGCCTGACGACGAACGGCGTTTGCTGGCGGTGCCGCGGCGAACAACTCCCGTGCGCTGCTGTTTACAGCCGGAAACGCCCCCGCGATGAGCCGGTCGTTCACATCGTTGCGCACCGATTGGGGATCGAGTTGCTGCGCGATCCAGCGATCGACGCCAATGGACTTCACTTTCTCCACGTCACCAGGACGTGGTCCGAATGCCAGACGGTGCAGCACGTGAATCGCCTGCTCGTCCGCGCTCAATTCGCGGCGAGCGGCTGGCGTGGCAGCGACGGCGATCAGAGCCGTCGCCAATGTGAACAGAGCTATCGCGGACTGACGCTTGGCGCTCATGAAACTGGGGTATGACGTTACCAATCTGACGTCATACCCCAGTGCTCTGTTAAGTCCCGTGGGCCTGCAAAATTCACGACAATGTCACGCCCCTGGCTCGGCGGTCACCCCCGCTGCGCCGACCGTCTGACAGCCGACATCGCGCGCCCGTACTCGTAGTCCGATCCGATTGTCGCTGCAGCGCGTTCGTATGCCGGTTTCAGCGAGTCATCGATCTTCACGGCGCGGGCGACTGCTATGAGGAGCTGTGCACATTCATAGTCACTCTCAATCGCTGCAGCCGCGCCGATGATGCTCTCAACAACCGCCGGAGTCAGCTGACCCTTGGCGAGTAGCGCGTGCAGGACGCGGCCTCGTTCGTAATCTGATCCCACGCTGCGCGCAGCCGCGAAGAACGTGGCGCTCGTGGCGGAATCGAGCGCGCCTTTGTTGGCGAGATTCACGAGGAACTCTGCCAATTCGTACCCTTTCATAGAACGACCGGCAATCGACACGAGCTCAGCGGTCGCGGCTGGTCCGAGGTCGCCGGCGCGCATGACAGCCGACAGAACACGGCGCTGCTCGTAGTCCGATTCGATTGTGGCTAATGCGCGCACATAGAATGGCCGCGTCGTCGCGTCCATCGCATAGCGCCGGTTAATGTTGGTGAGCAACTCGGCCAGCTCGTAGTCCGATTGCATCCCTTCGGTGGCCTCGAGCATCGTCTGGACAACGGCCGGTTTGAGGTCGTCGCGTGACAGGAGGGCGCCTAACGCGCGACGCTTCTCATAATCCGAATCGATGCCGCGCGCCATTTGTGCGTATGCAAGATGCACCGGTTCAGCGAAGGCACGTTGCTTGGCGACGAGCAGCAGCAACTCGGCTTTCTCGTACCCTGAATCGAGCGTGCGAGCCGCACTCTCGAGTATGCGCGTGAGCTGTTGTGGGCCGACTGTGGCGCGCTGGAAGAGCTTACCGTAGTAGATACGCTGCGCGTACCCCGACGGCATCTCCGAGACCTCGGCGATGACGCCGTCGACCCCGCCGCTTTGCAGCAGGAGCGGCAGACGGCTGTCCACGGCAAAGGCCGTTCGGCGATCGAGTTGAACAATCACGCGTGCCAGCCACGCGCTCGCCTCACTGTTCCATTCGCGCCGATCGCCGTTGACCCAATACGTACGCGTGAGCCCTTCTCCATCCCGCGCGAGGCGAACGCGGCGTTCTGTACGGCCGTCGTCCTGCTCGATATCGACGTACCCTCCAGCGCTCAGCGCCGTAATGTCGTCCGCGTTAGGCGAAAGCGTAAACGTGCCGCGAGCGTCCAGCTCGATCCGGCAGGCGCCGTCGCTCCATTTCACTTGCCAGCGGCGGCGCGTGGGATCGCCGCTGTCGTTGCGGTTGATCGAGGTCGATGACTTCTTTCCGAAAGCCGGCGTGCAATCCGCGGCTTGCGGTTGGGCCACGACGATAGCGGGCGCGCTGCGAGCGAAGGACGGCTCAGCCGGCAATGCGAGGCTCGGCGGCGGGGCTGCCTCGACACCTTCTTCGTTAGGCAGCGCACCGGCCGGTTCTCGAATCGTGACATGGACCCAATCGGGCGCCACCGCCGCGACAGGCGGGAGCAGCGCACACGCCACAACCACCGTCGCGGAGGAAAGGACACGACCACTCGGCGAACGATCATTCGCGCTGTCGAGAATCGCACGAAGCCGCTGCGCCAGACTGGACGGTCGCGCCATGGTGAGCGCGGCAGCGGCAACGGTATAGCGCGAGGAGCCGTGAGCCACGTCCAGCAACTGCTGGGCATACGACGACGGACGCGATCCTGCGCGCAACACCGCGTCATCGCAGGCTTGTTCGCGAGCCAGCCGCTCGGCGCGGGCAGCGATCCACGCCATCGGATTGAACCAGTACAGCGCACAGAGCATGCGCGCGAGCAGTTTCGCGAGATAGTCCGCACGCCTAACGTGCGCAAATTCGTGCAGCAGTGCATTGCGGCGCTCGTTGTCCGTCCACTGTGTATCGGCCGGCACCAGGACGATGGGGCGCACGACGCCCCAAGTCATCGGCGTACCGCAATCCGGCGCGGCCAACACACGGACGCGCTGCGGCACAACACCTTCCGCGAGCAGCGTGCGCAGCGCGCGTTCCCACGCGCCAGGGAGGAGATCACTGGCGTTCGCTGCCAAACGTCCCCGGCCCCACACTCCCGCGAACCAGGGAGCGAGCGTCACGAGCGCGCCGAGGATCCACAGTGCGCACAGTATCAGCGGGAGGTTCGGGCTGACACCGGCACTGACGTCGCCTCGTTCGGTCGAAGGCAACTCGGTCGTCGCAGGTGCGAGCGGCGGCATTGCCGCAGGATACTTAGGGGCGGCGCCTAACGAGACTACGTTGGGTGCCGCCACCGGCGTTTCCGAAGGTGCCGGCTCGGCCACGATCACGCGGTACTCCACCGGAATGCGCCATGCCGGCAGGGACAGCGTCGCCAGCGGTAGCAGCACGGCGCCAGCGATCCCGGCGGTCCACACGAGGTGGCGCTTCGCGGCGGACGACCGACCGAGGGCGCCGGCGATCAATGCGGCGAGCAGCAGGACGCCGCTTGTCTTGAAGAGCAGGACGGCAATGGCGCCGAGCAGCGGTACGCGAGCGGAAGCGTCAATGGCCCAGAGAATCACGTCAGACATCAGCGTCCCTCCTTCTTGGCGCGACGGATCAAACCAGCGATATCATCCAGCTCGGTCTTCGAAAGTTTGCCATCGGTCATATCGAGCAAGGCGGCGACGGCTTCAGTTGCGGAGCCGCCGAAGAACGTGCGCACCACGCCGCGCAACGCGGATTCGCGCGCTGCGCTGCGCGATACGACCGGGGAATACACGTAACGCTGTCCGTCCTGCGCGTGCGTTAGGTGTCCCTTTTCTTCGAGAATGCGCAGCAGCGCGCGGACGGCCGAATACGAGGGGGCATCGGGCAGCGCGGCATGCACTTCGGCCGCCGTTGCGGAACCGCGGCGATAGATGGCATCCATGATCTGCCGTTCGCGGCGACTGAGTTGGGCGGCGTTTCTACCAGCCACGGGGCTCCTCCGTTCGTACAATGCTAAGAATTTAGCAGTATTGCTAAATTCTTAGCAGCGGACCAGACGCCCGCAAGAGTCCAGTTTGACATTTTTCAAACGCGATGGGTTGGCCTCGCGAGAGGCCAGCGCCTTTTACGAGGCGGTGGCCGACGGAGGCGTGGCGTCGTCTTCTGCGGCGCCGGTGCTCGCTGGGGGGCGGAGAACATAGCCCACCCCGCGCACGGTGTGCACGAGCGGTGGGAGGCCCTCGACATCGAGCTTCTTGCGCAGGTAGTTGATGTAGACGTCGACGATATTGGTATTCGCGTCGAACGGCTGCCGCCAGACTTGTTCGGAGATCTGCTCGCGCGTCACCGCTGTGCCGGCATGCCTAACGAGGTACTCGAGCAGGCCGTATTCTTTCTGCGTGAGCGAGACGGTGCGCCCTCCGCGCGTCACATCGCGTGTGACGAGATCGACGGTGAGATCGCCGATGCGAACCACCGTAGCGTCCGGCTCGCGGACGGACCGTCGCAGCAGTGCGCGCACACGCGCCAGTAATTCGTCGTAGTCGAATGGTTTTGCGAGGTAGTCGTCGGCGCCAGCCTCGAGCCCGCTGACTTTGTCGGGGACCGTATCGAGGGCCGTGAGCATGAGGATCGGCGCCGTGAATGCCCGGGCGCGCAGTTCTCGCGCGACGTGCAGTCCGCTCAGCTTGGGGAGGCCGATATCGAGTATGACAAGGTCAGGGCGCTCATCAAGTGCCATCCGAAGCCCTGTCGGCCCATCGGCAGCAGTCAGCACCCCATACCCGTTGCTGGTCAACGTGCGACCTAGCACATCGAGGACCTCACGACGATCCTCGATTAACAGGACCCGTTTCGTCTCAAAGCGTACTTCAGACATGCGCGGGTGTAATTTGTCGGACCCGCGCCATGTGGCAAGGACGGCGGCGTCGTCCGGCTCGATTCCGCTGGGCGATGAGGGCGCGGAATTCCGCTTAAACCCGTATACAGCGATGCTTGATACCCTGAAAAGCGTCTCCCGACGTCGCGCTGCGCTGGTGATCGTCGCGGCTTGGGTCAGCCTAACGCCGATCTCGGCGCCAGCTCAAGGCGCCGCCCCGAATTGGGAGCGCATCGCGCAACTCATCGTGCAGCGCATCGCGCCCGCAGAGGGAGAACGCGTGCTCCTCGTGGGTGCGCCTGGAGTCGCGGAGGGTCTCATTCCTCCGCTGCGTAGGGCGTTGGTCGCCGCTGGAGCGCGGGACCTTGGTGTCGTAGCGGTGACTGGCGCCCCGCTCCCAGGCTGGTCGACGCCGTTCACGACGGAGGTCGCCGCCTCGAGTGCAACGCTCCGCACCGTCGATGTCGGGATCATGCTTCCCGGCGCCACAGTCGGGCACGCCGCGTACGACGCGATGCAGCAGGTTCTTCGAGAGGCACGCGGCAGCAGCGCGCGCACAATACACTTTCACTGGATCGGCGCGTATTCGCTTGCCGGTGGGATGATCGAAGTCACGCCGGAGCGCGCCGCGGTTTATCAGCGCGCGTTGCTGGAGACCGACTATGCGGCGTTGGCAGCGAGGCAGTCCGCGTTCGAGCGCGCCATGCGGGGAAATGAAGTGCGCGTGACCACCGCGGCGGGAACGGACATCCGCTTTCGCATCGGGGAGCGGCCGGTAACGCGGCAGGACGGCGACGCGAGCGCGGGGCGGGCCCGCCAGGCGCGTAACCTGATTGACCGCGAGATCGAGCTGCCGGCAGGCGCCATCCGCGTCGCCCCGATGGAGGAGACCGTCTCCGGAACCATTGCGTTCCCGCTCGGCGACTGGGGTGGGGAGCGGGTGGAGGGTCTGGTCATGCGCTTTGAGCGCGGGCGCGTAGTGTCTTTCGACGCGCGCAGCGGCAGAGAGGGCGTCGAGCGCGAGCTGCAGCGAGCCGGAGCCGCGGGCCGCGCCTTCCGTGAGTTCGCTTTGGGACTCAATCCGCTCCTGGCGATTCCGCGGGACGGCGAACGCTGGATTCCGTACTATGGCTACGGCGCTGGCGTCGTCCGTCTCTCGTTAGGCGACAACAGTGAACTGGGTGGTGCCGTGACCGGGGGCTACGTCCGCTGGAACTTCTTTACCGACGCAACTGTCACCGTCGGGCGCGAGGTCTGGGTGCGTGATGGTGTCCTGATGCGTAATCCATAACTGCTCCGGCAACGCGATTCGGCGTCCGAATCAAATCGAAGTGACCTGGAACGATCCTCAACACGAGCAAGCGAGCGAGACCGGCGATCGGAGCACGCGCCGAAACCACTCGCTTCTCCGCAGCATCTTCCCCGGCCTGCTCGCCGCAGCGGCGAGCGCGGGCGTCATCGTTGGCGATGGATGGCGCGGCGGAACGCCGCTCGCGCCGTTCATTCGCCTCGGCGCGGCATTCATCGCTCCGCGTGGCGCTTTTTATCTCCCCAGTGTTATGCACCTCGTCGCAGGCGTGACGGTGCACACGTTGTTCCTTGTGCTGTGGGGATTCTGCTTCACCGCTGTCGCTCGCTCACTACGCGGCGGCAAAGTATTCATCGCGGCACTCATTGTTACCGCCCTGCTGGGAATCTTTGCGCGCGTGGCTTTCCCTCTCGCACTGGGCGCTGCCGAGTTATCCGTGATGTCAACGGCGCACGTCATTCTGTATCTCGCGACGATCGCGCTCGCACTCTCATTCGGTACGCGACTTGCCCGATACGCCTGATTGAATCGTCGGGTTGTTGAGAGTGTAGTAGCCGGAAGCAGCACTCCGATGTCGTCGTTTCATCGTGACACATCGGGTGTGTCGGATCAGTGACTCGCGGGGTCTTTCGAATAGATGAGATCTCGCCCCTTGCAGGAGGGTTGATGGACATCCTCGTGATGCTCGAGGAAAGCCCTGAGCACTCTAGCGTGCTCGCCCATGTCGACTCGGTGCCTTCAGCAGTCGATTCTGAACGGCGCTCGCGTGACGTCGTCACGCTGTACGGTCTCGCGACGCCTCAGTCGTTAGCGCTCGCGCTGGCCGCACTGGTCGACTCGTTGCGTGGTGAATACCCCGCTGGCACGGTGCGACATTTCGCCATTTCTGGGGAAGGCGGCGCGAGTGGCGATATGGCGTGGCGCGATGCGAGCACCGGGCGCCTCATGTCGCG
>JBFMFA010000090.1:0-7758 GCA_040753195.1 Gemmatimonadota bacterium
CACGCGAGGTGAGCAAGGACGCGACGGTACTCGCGAGGACGCACAGCTACGAGGACCGAAAGTTCCTTCAGGAGAAGCGGGCCGACGAGGCGTCGTCGGTGAGATGGAACTCGCGCTCGAGCTGGGCCGTCGCGCCTCAGAGCGCTTCGCGTTGGCCAACTATGACGTCGAACGCTCACTGACAGCAACGCGCCACGTACTCACCCAAGTTACCCGACAAAATGTAGGGTGACTTGTGGCTGCCAACGCCGTGCGCATTCCGAGATTTCGCTGAAGTCGAATTCAGGAATAGCGATCGTGCTTCGATTCAGCGATCACAGAACCGCAGGCGAGCTGCTTGCCACCGTGCTCGAGGATTTCGCGGACCGTGCGGATGTTGTGGTAGTCGCTGCGCGACGACAGGCAACGGAAGTCGCGGTTGCGCTTGCTGATGCGCTGAGGCTGACCTTCATGCACGAACTGCCGCCCGACACACGGAGCGCATGCCTTAGGGGGCGCACGATCATCCTTGTGAATGATGGCTTTGAGTCAGCGCCTGAACTGCTTCGTCTCGTTTCCGAGGCGCGCTTGCACAACCCAGGTCGCGTGATTGTCGCCGCGCCAATTGCATCGCTTGACGCTGCCGATGGTGCGCGCAGCACAGCTGATGGTTCGGCGTTCTTGGCCACGCCAACTCCGTTCCATCGCGTTGGTTTCTGGTACGAGGACTCGCCGCGGCAGTTGAGCAGCGCGTTCGCAGGCCGGTGCTTTTCTCGTTAGGTCTTGTCCTCACGCGCAGTGACCACTACGCAGCGAGCAATCCGTAGGTCATTCACCCTCGCGGTAGGAGTCCGACGTCCTCGGCGCCACGGCGACTACTTGGCACCTTCCGAAGTGTGCGCCTGAACGCTGACATGTTCGCCCGACACTGGGATTGACTGGAGATTCCAGAGGTGTTCGGGACGATGCTTCAGGCCGTCCCCGAATCCGCGTGCAGCACGGTTGTAGGCACGCATCGCCACGGCTAACCGCCCATTGTAGTCACCAAACGGATACGCAAGAATTCAGGTGCGCACCCCACTTCGCGTTCGATATCGCTCTGGTGGCGGCACGTACACACGCCCAGGTGTCGCCACGCGTTAGGTAAGGATGACGGTGTGAATGCGAGCCGATCGACATGCCGGCGTGGCGCATTTGACACAGCTGATCCCACGCCATAAATCATGCGTCGCGACCGATGGATGAAGTGAAAGAACGTGGCTGTGTAGCCGAGGCGAGCAAACACGGAAAAGGCATACTGGAACTGGGTTGCCCAACCCGCGACAAACGTGATTACCACGGCGCCGCAAACGCATAGCAACGAACCAAACTACGCATCGCTTCTCGTTAGGCGCCGAGCCGCAACCTCCAGACCGCAACGTACCGCGCAGCGCACCGATTCACGTCGGCTGTTTGCCAAGCCGAGGTGGGCGAATTCCTGACTGACCCCGCTTTGTCGCAGGCCCACAATGATGAGGATTGTTGCCGGACGAGCCGGAGCTACCGATGGAAGAGAAACAGCGCCGCTCATCGCAATGGTTCTTTCTCGCGGTGATCGTGGGACTCATCCTCGTGCAGTCGCTGCTCGGGGGTCTCGTGGAGGAGCGGCTCACCTACAGTGAGTTCAAAACGCTGGTGCGTGCCGGCAAGGTGCGCGACTTGATCATCGAAGAGCATCGGATTTCGGGAGTGGTGGACGTTCGCGACATCGAGGCCGTGCTGCCCAAGGAGCGTGCTGCCGCGCTCAAGCGCACGACCGGGATGCAACAGTCGTTCACCACCACGCGCGTGGACGATCCCGAGCTGGTGCGCGAGTTGGAATCGGCACAAATCAAATTCGCCGGCCGCCTGCCGAACACGTGGATGACGGTGCTCTTGAGTTGGGTGCTGCCGATGGCACTGCTTTTCTTGCTGTGGAGTTTTCTCTTGCGGCGGATCTCGCCGCGTGCGGGAGTCATGGCAATCGGGAAGAGTAAGGCGAAGGTGTACTTCGAGCACAGCACAGGCGTCACCTTTGCCGACGTCGCTGGCATTGAAGAAGCGAAGGCAGAACTCATGGAGATCGTCGACTTCCTCAAGAACCCCGAACGTTATCGCCGGCTGGGAGGGAAGATCCCCAAAGGCGTTCTCTTGTTAGGCGCTCCTGGAACCGGTAAGACACTGCTGGCCAAGGCAGTCGCTGGCGAGGCGAAGGTGCCGTTCTTTAGCATCACGGGATCCGACTTTGTGGAAATGTTCGTCGGAGTCGGCGCCGCGCGAGTGCGCGACCTCTTTCTGCAGGCGCAAGCGGTCGCTCCCAGCATCATCTTCATCGATGAACTGGACGCGTTGGGCAAAATGCGCTCGGCGGCGTTCCAGGTGGGCGGACACGAGGAGCGTGAGCAGACGCTGAACCAGTTGCTCGCCGAAATGGACGGATTCGACACTCAAAAGGGACTCATTATCATGGGTGCCACGAATCGTCCGGAAATTCTCGATCCCGCGCTGTTGCGCCCCGGTCGCTTCGACCGAAAGGTGGTTATTGACCGACCTGACGTGAAAGGGCGCGAGGAGATTCTGCGCGTTCACACGCGTGCAGTTGTGTTAAGCGCGGACGTGAGCCTCGCCGATGTGGCTGCGCGCACGCCTGGATTTGTCGGCGCCGATCTCGCCAACATCGTGAACGAGGCAGCGCTTCGTGCGGCGCGTATGGGAAAGGCGGCTGTCGACATGAACGACCTCGAAGAGGCGATCGACCGCGTGGTTGCTGGGCTCGAGCGAAAGTCGCGTGTCCTCATTCCCAAGGAAAAAGAAATTGTCGCACACCATGAAGCGGGGCACGCGCTCCTCGCGGAGCTGCGCCCTCACGCCGACCGAGTGGCGAAGATCTCAATCATTCCGCGCGGCATGGCCGCACTGGGATTCACTCGACAACAAGCAACGGAAGACCGCTATCTGCTCACGCACGATGAATTGCTAGATCGACTCGATGTGTTGCTCGGCGGCCGCGTCGCCGAAGAGTTGATCTTCGGAGACGTCTCGACAGGGGCGCATGACGATCTGCAACGCGCCAGTGATTTGGCGCGAGATATGGTCGTGCGCTTTGGCATGAGTGAAGCGGTGGGCCTGGCTACATACGAGGTACTGGGTCGCGCCCAGTTTCTGGATATTCCGACTGCGCCGCGGCGCGAGTTCAGTGAGGCAACAGCCGAGCTAATCGACACCGAGGTGCGGCGGTTGCTCAACGAGGCACATAAGCGTGCGTACGAGACACTCTCGCAGCATCGCACCGTGCTCCAAGCATTGGCGCGGTTGCTGATGGAACAGGAGGTTGTCGATCGAGCAGCGCTGCAGAACCTGTTGCACCCGTGCAGGTAGCGGCGTCGATACCTGACAGACACCACGCACTTTCCCTGACAGGATAGCTGCGAACGATCCGCCAGTTTGGTAACGGCCGTGCACCCAACCTCTCGTAGAGAGTGATGCTACGGCATTCAGCGACGTGATCGCCAGGTGGTTAACATGCGCTCAATTCTGATTCCGCTCGATGGGTCGTCGTTCGCTCAGCAGGCCATACCTGTCGCGTTAGGCATTGCACGCCAGACTGGCGCTCGCATCGAACTCGTGGCCGTGCACGAGCTAAATCCCGCGGCGCGAATTACCGAAGGAACGTTGTCGTTCGATTGGAAGTTCAGCGCCGCTCTGCGCAGAGAACTCGGCGATTATCTGGAGCGCACTCGAGCTGCCATGCTCGCCAAAGAGCCACGGGTCAGTATTGCCACTGCCTTGATCGAGGGTCCGGTTACATCGACGATCGTTCGACGTGCACAGAAGACCGCCGCCGATCTCATTGTGCTCACCACGCACGGACTGAGCGGACCGAGCCGTACCTGGCTCGGCAGCGTGTCGGATGCGCTTCTGCGTTTATCTGAGATTCCTATTCTCGCAGTGCGCCCAGATGAGATTGCGACTAACGGCTTAGCACCTGTTGAGGTCCATCGCGTGCTTATCGCGTTAGACGGAACGCCGGAAAGTGAGTGCGCCATAGAACCGGCACTCGCGCTGAGTGGAACGAGCGACGTGGAGTTTGTCGTAGTGCGGGTCGTTATTCCGCTGCATCCGTTGCTGCGCACCGTTGGAACCGAGCGAGAATACGCGCGAGATTTCGCCGAACAGCGTGCGCTCGCACAGCGGTATACGTCGGCAGTCGTTGGACGTTTGCAGGCACGCGGTCTCAACGCTCGCGCGAAGGTGCCCGAAGATGCGAACGCGGCATCCGCCATCATTCGAGTTGCCCGCGAAGTCGACGCTGACGTGATTGCGTTGGCCACACACGGCCGCGGGCCAGTCGGTCGCATGTTACTCGGTAGCGTGGCCGATAAGGTGTTACGTGCCGCGGGAACCCCCGTACTCTTGCAGCGTTCCAGCTCAAGCGAGAGACTAACAGACGCGGAGCTGGAGGAGTGGGATCAGCGCCGAGCGGCCGTGCCTAACGCGGTTGTACCGGCGAACGATTGACGGGTGACATTTAGTCAGGCTGTTCTTGCTCTTATTGCAGCCGCGGGCGTCGTCGTTTCCGCAGGAATCGTGTTGGCGCGCAACGGAGATGTGATCGCGGCACGCACGGGGTTAGGCGGAGCATGGGTTGGGTCAGTGCTTGTGGCCGCGGCGACCTCGCTACCTGAGTTGGCTACTGACATCTCCGCGGTGAGAATGGGCGCAGCGGATCTTGCGGCGGGCGACCTTTTCGGAAGTAGCATGGCGAACATGCTGATTCTGGCGGTCATTACACTCGTGCCGGCGGGTTCGGAGCTGTTCAAGAAGGCCGCACTCGATCACGTTCTCTATGCCGTTCTGGCGATCATCCTAACGGCGATCGCCGCTATTTTTCTGTTGCTACGCACGCCCGTCGCGCTGCTCGGCGTCGGCATCGGGTCGATAGTGCTTCTCGTGACGTATGCGATCGGATCGCGGGCAGTCTTTCGCCACACGGCGCTTGCCAAGCGCGCGCTTGCAACGGCGGAGATGTCAGGTAGCGAGAACGACAAAGAGTCCGCCAATGAAAAGGTGCGTGCATTGCGCCGGCCGCTGCTGATGTTTCTTGGCGCCGGCTTGGTGGTCTTTGTTGCTGCGCCAGTCTTTGCCAGATCGGCAGCGACGATTGCCGACCTAACGGGCGTCGGAACGACGTTCATCGGCACGTGGCTCGTAGGCGCATCGACATCACTTCCCGAGTTGGTTACTTCGTTCGCTGCTGTGCGCATGCGAGCGTACGATCTCGCGGTCGGTAACCTCTTTGGAAGCAACGCATTCAACATGATGGTCTTTGCGGTGCTCGATCCTTTACACACGCAGGGCCCAATTCTTTCGCAGATCGATCCCAATCACGCGCTCTCAGCACTCACGGCGATTACGCTCATGGGCATCGGCGTTGCAGCGATTGTGTACCGCACTGCAGGTCGTTTGAAGCTGCTCGAACCAAGCAGTGCGTTGATCGTCATCGGTTACTTTGCGGGACTGGGTCTTCTGTTGATTGCACGGTCGTGAACTAGTTAGGCGCTCTTGGGCTCATCTGGCGCTTCTCGCGCCTGCGTCCAATCCCCAAGTAATCAGTGTCGGTCCGGCGCACTCGTGGCGCTTCGGCGTTGCCAGATCTCGGCATAGCGGCTCGGCGCATAGGTCTCGCGCAAGTAGGTCTGTACGGCAGACGGCAGCGTTGCGGTCCACGCATCAGCGGCGACGAGCGGGGGCCTGGTTTGCCGCAACGCTGCGAGAACCCCGCGCTGCAGTTCCTCGCCGCCGAGCATGAGCTGCATTTCGTCGTGCAGGAGCCAGTAGCGGTAGGCGTGCGGGCGAAAGACACCGTAGCCGCTATAGCCATCGAAATACGGCTCGTTAGGTTTCGTCGTGCGCATCACAAAGTCCACGCGCTCACGCTGTGCGTCATTGCGCGAGGCATCGGTCTCCTCCGTCTGCAAGACGAGCGCGTAGGCTATGGCCGGGAGTGAGAGCCACATCCATCCCGGCGCTGAGCGACGGCGCCAGCGCATGAACGCGTGCAGCGCAAGGGCCAGCCATGCGCACATGATCATCAGCGCTGCCCACGCGGGAAAGTGCGCCGACGAGAACGTTAGGCGCCATCCGCTGGCTCCGACGAGAAACGCCAACGCGATTGGGATGAGCAAGCCGTAGGCATGTCGCTGTTCGATGGCGTGAACGGCGCGAGCCAGGGCGATGCCGGCGACCGCACACAGGAATGGGAGCAGGAGCACGAAGTACTCTTCCCATACGACGGGGAGGAGCACGATGCCTAACGCGAGCGACACCAGAAACAGCATCGGCGTTGTGCGATGGAGCGGACTGCGTCGCCGGACGAGGTCAGTCCCCAGCATGGCGACCCCGCCAAGGGCGAGCAAGAAGTAAAAACCGTCGTGCCGCACCACGTGATACAGTTCAGGCCACGGAAATCGGCGCGCCCGCCAGCCGGCATTCAGCGCGATCGCGTCGCGCCAAAATGCAGCCAGTCCGTCGGCGCCAAGCGTCAGCACCAGAATGCCGGCGCAGGTGGCCGCGCCAGCCACCGCTCCGCCGAGCACTGCCTTCCACGGTCGGTGATTTGTCGCGGGATCGCGGCGGAGCTTGGCGATCAAGAGTATCGCATACGCGGGCAGTGCCATCGCTGTCTTCTGCGTGATGAGCCCGGCGATCCCCAACGCGATCGTGGCGACGTAGACATCGCTCAACCGCGTGCGCTCCCGCGCGAGCATTAACGCCGCAAGAACCACGAATGGCGCTGCAAACGTATCCAGATACAGACGCATGCCGACCTGGAAAAGCAGCGTGTTCGCCAGCAGAAACACGGCGGCGGCCAGGACCGCCTCGCGTGTGGCGGTGCGCCTAACGAGAAGGCCAACGAGAACGCCCGTGGCAACAAACGCGCCGAGCGCCGCGAATCGGAGCTGGATGAGCGCATCGAACCCCGGCTCGAGCAGCCGTAGCGGCAGCGCCGCCGCAAGATAGAAGAACGGCGGATGGTGCTCGAAAAAGTCGACGTACGGCCGCTGGCCCAGCGATACAAGCCAAGCCGCGTGGACGTGCTCGAATTCATCCACGGCGACCTGGCTGTGTAGGATGTACTGCACGCGCAGCGTCAGCGCGGCGAGAAGGAATATCGCCGCGCCGATCGCGATCAGTCTATTTCTTTTCGGTAATGGCGATCTCACGATGTTTTACTTTGGCTTCCTCGGCCTTCGGTAAGTGCACGGTGAGAATCCCATCCTTGAATTCGGCAGCGATTTTGCCCTCGTCGATACCGCCGGGGAATGGGAAAGAACGCTGGAAAGAACCGAACTGACGTTCCCAGCGATAGTACGTACGATCATCCTCTTTCTTCGTCTCTTCCTCGGTCTTCTCACCACGAATCGTCAACGTGCCGTCGCAGAAATCGACGGTGACGTCCTTGGCTGTCAATCCGGGAAGTTCGGCAGTGACGGTGAACTCCCCGTCCGCTTCGCTGACGTTGACCGCTGGAAACCAATCCACCGGCGGAAACTCGGGTGCGCCGGCAAGTGCGGCCGTCATCAGTTCCTTGGCTCGCTTATTGAAGTCCTCGAAGGACGGAAAGGTCGATCCCAATCGAGGAAAGAACGGCACCAGTGGACTGGCGTTAGGCTTGGCGAGTTTGGTGCGTGGCATCTCACAACCTCCTACGACTTGGAAGTGGCAACTGGTTCACTCCTGAAGCTGCACACGTTCCAGCAC
>JBFMFA010000090.1:7768-8839 GCA_040753195.1 Gemmatimonadota bacterium
GGTATCGCCGGACAGCGCGCGACGACGATGCGGTCAGGTTACGAGAAGCATGCAGCCAGTCACCTTGTTCCTATGCGGCGACGTGATGACGGGCCGCGCCGTCGATCAGATCCTCTGGCACCCGAACGCTCCTGATCTGCATGAACCCTTCATTCGTGATGCGCGGGACTACGTAGAACTGGCGGAGGAGGCCAATGGACCGATCCCGCGTCCTGTTGACGCGGCGTACATCTGGGGCGATGCGCTTGTCGAACTGCAACGAGTAGTGCCACATGCACGCATCATCAACCTGGAGACGAGCATCACGTCGAGCGACGCGTATGACCGCGGCAAGTCGATTCATTATCGCATGCATCCGGCGCATGGTCCATGCCTAACGTCGGCGCGGATCGACGTGTGCGTGCTCGCGAACAATCACGTACTGGACTACGGCCGCGGCGGCTTGAGCGATACGCTGCGCACACTCATGTCGCTTGGCATCGCGACGGCAGGGGCGGGTGAGAATGTCACGCAGGCGCAGGCGCCGGCGATCGTGCCGATCGCTGAGGGGCAGCGGCTCCTCGTATTCTCGTTAGGTGCGAATTCCGCAGGGACGCCGTCCTCGTGGGCGGTGACGCGCTCGCAGGCCGGCGTCGACTATCTGGAGGATCTCTCCGACGCGTCCGCCGACCGTCTCCTTGCGCGTATAGCCAACGTGCGGCGCGCAGGCGACGTGGTGATCGTGTCGCTACACTGGGGGAGCAATTGGGGGTACGACGTCTCCGCTGCGAAAGAACGCTTCGCGCATCGCCTGCTGGACGGCGAGGTGTCAATCGTGCACGGGCATTCGTCGCACCACCCGAGGCCGATCGAGGTGTATCGCGGCAAACTGATTCTCTATGGGTGCGGGGACTTTCTCACCGACTATGAAGGCATCAGAGGCCATGAAGAGTATCGCGGCGATCTCGCGCTCATGTACTTTGTGACGCTCGAGCCGGAGCACGGCCGTTTGCTGGCGCTACGCCTTGTGCCCATGCGCATTCGGCGGCTGCAAGCTACCTACGCGTCGGTCGCCGAAGCAGACTGGGTGGG
>JBFMFA010000091.1:0-8733 GCA_040753195.1 Gemmatimonadota bacterium
CACCCTGTGCATTTGATGTTACTCTGGCCTCAGCGTCGAGAGTCGGTCTCGACGAGATCGATAGACGGGGTGGTCGGGCCCATGCGACGGGATTGTTTCTTGGTAGCTGCCTCCCTGACGGTGATGGCACCCAAGACTCGTCGCATGGGCTCCGACGCTTTCGCGACGCTGCCAACGGCCACTCGTTAGGTAACACGATCGGAGATAACGCGCTACGGAGATTGCCCGACGAGCGCATGGCAGCCGCCCGACAGATGCCTCCACGGCAAGCCACAAACTTGATCTCACAAACGCGGAGTCGGAGGCGGCCATGAGCCGGTTTCTTGATCGGCGTGAAGCGGGACGTATACTGGCGAAGAAGCTGATGAAGTACGCCGGACGCGACGACGTCATCGTGCTCGCGCTCCCGCGAGGCGGCGTACCGATCGGCTTTGAGGTCGCCACCGCTCTGCACGTCCCACTCGATGTGTTCACGGTGCGCAAGATTGGACACCCGCTGCACGAAGAGCTGGCGATCGGGGCAATCGCCAGCGGCGGCGTGCAGTTGCTTGATCACGACCTGCTCAACGAATACTCGCTCAGCAGCGAGATCGTCCAACACATCATCGAGCGTGAGCAACGCGAGCTGGAACGGCGCGAACGGCTCTTTCGCGATGAGCGCCCCTTCCCATACCTCGTCGGGAAGACCGTCCTTCTCGTCGACGATGGATTCGCAACCGGCGCTTCAGCCCGAAGCGCGATTCACGCGTTGCGCAGGCATCAGCCGGCGGCCATCGTCGCGGCCGCGCCAGTAGGATCTGTGGAGGCCTGCGAAGTTCTCGCGGCCACCGCCGACGAGTGCGTGTGTGTGGAAACACCTGAGCCGTTTTACGGCGTGGGCCTCTGGTACTACGACTTCGAGCAGACGTCCGATGCGGAAGTACTCGCACTTCTGCATGAAGCGGACGCTCGCCCGGTGTCAGCCTGAAGGAGGAACAACGTGCCTAACGAACTCCTCATGACCGTCCACGATCCGGACGTGCGCATCCCCACGGGCCGCGAGTCCGTGAACGCCGACCTCACAATTCCTCAGGACGCTCGCGGCATCATCGTATTCGCCCATGGCAGTGGCAGCAGCCGTCACAGTCCTCGCAATACAGCATCAGCCGACGAGTTGAACCGCAATGGCTTTGCAACGCTCCTGGCCGATCTCCTCACGATGAATGAAGAAGCTCGCGACGAATGGACGCGCGAGTATCGTTTCGACATCGAGTTGCTTGCGCGGAGAGTCGTCGACGTCATCGACTGGGTTTTGGCCGAGCCGAGAACTCGGGACCTTGCCATCGGCGGATTTGGCGCGAGTACTGGTGCAGCGGCCGCTCTAGTCGCTGCAGCTCGGCGTCCTGAACAAGTGCGCGCCGTCGTGTCGCGCGGCGGGCGCCCTGACCTGGCCGGGGAATCGCTCCGCAGCGTATGGGCGCCGACACTCCTCATCGTCGGATCGCTCGATATCGAAGTTCTCGATCTCAATCGCGTGGCGCTTCGTGAATTGCCCGGTCCGAGCGCCCTCGAGATAGTGCCGGGCGCGACGCACCTCTTCCCTGAACCGGGCGCTTTGGAGCGCGTAAACCAGCTCGCTGTGGACTGGTTTGCACGATACGTCACGAAGACCGGCAGCTAACGTCCGGCAGTGGCAGCACTTCCTTGATTTGCTGAACGGGTTGTAAGGGAAACCCCGGCGCAGGGCCGTTTCCCCTCCCGACATTGCACGTAGGGCGGCACGCCGAGATTCCCTCGCACTGAACACACCTACGCGAGGATTTGAATGAGCGGGACCGTCCCTCCGAGCGGAGGCGTTACGTCCGGGAGTGTCGAGCGTTTCGACACCTTCACGTACGACGACGCCATCGTCCGCAAATTCATGTGGGCAACGATGATCTGGGGCCTAACGGGGTTTCTCCTCGGCCTGATCATCGCCTTGCAGATGGCCTACCCGGCGCTGAACCTCGCGCCCTGGTTTTCATTTGGCCGACTGCGACCGCTGCACACAAATGCGGTGATCTTCGCGTTTGCAGGCAATGCGATTTTCACAGGCGTCTACTACTCGACGCAGCGCCTCCTCAAGGCGCGCATGTTCTCCGACAAGCTGAGCATCGCGCACTTCTGGGGATGGCAAGCGATCATCGTCGCGGCCGCGCTGACACTCCCGTTAGGGTTCACGCAGGCCAAAGAGTACGCGGAACTGGAATGGCCGATCGATATCGCGATTGCCGTCGTGTGGGTGATCTTCGCGATCAATTTCTTCGGTACGCTCGTCAGGCGCCGCGAACGCCACATCTACGTGGCGATCTGGTTCTACATCGCCAGCATCATTACGGTCGCCGTCCTTCACATCTTCAACAACCTGTCTGTGCCGGCCGGCATGCTGAAAAGCTATTCGATATACGCCGGCGTGCAGGACGCGTTGATGCAGTGGTGGTACGGCCATAACGCGGTGGCTTTCTTCCTCACGACGCCGTTCCTCGGCTTGATGTACTACTTCATGCCGAAGGCCGCCGAGGGACCGGTGTATTCGTACCGGCTGAGCATTCTGCACTTCTGGACGCTCGTGTTCATGTACATTTGGGCAGGGCCGCACCACCTGCACTACACGGCGCTGCCGGAGTGGGCATCGACGTTAGGCATGGTCTTCTCGGTAATGCTGTGGGCGCCGTCGTGGGGCGGCATGATCAACGGTTTGCTCACGCTGCGCGGCGCATGGCATAAAGTGGCAGAAGATCCTGTGCTCAAGTTCATGGTCGTCGCCATCACCGGCTACGGCATGGCCACGCTCGAGGGGCCGACGCTCTCGGTGAAGAGTGTGAACTCGCTCGCGCACTACACCGACTGGATCATCGCGCACGTGCACACCGGCGCGCTGAGCTGGAACGGCTTCCTGACGTTCGGCATGATCTACTGGCTCGCGCCCCGCCTCTTCCAGACGCAGCTGCACAGCAAACGCCTGGCGAATACGCATTTCTGGATCGCCAGCTTCGGGATCATTCTGTACGTCATCGCGATCTACAGCGCTGGTGTAACGCAGGGTCTGATGTGGCGTGCCTTCGATGACACGGGACGACTGAACTATCCTGACTTTGTCGAGACAGTAGCGCGCCTGATGCCGATGTACTGGATGCGCGCAGTAGGCGGCACGCTCTACATCATCGGGATGATCCTCTTCATCTACAACATCCTGAAGACATGGCAAAAGCGGCCGGCGACGTATGCAGTGCCGGAAATCAAAGCCGCGCCGCTCACAAAGAAGTACGTACCACCGACAACGACGGGGCCGGCGGGGCCGGCACCAGTACCGGCAGGAGCTTGGGCGCGCTTCGTGAACCTAACGTGGCACCGTCCGCTCGAGCGCCTTCCCATCACGTTCTCGGTACTCACTCTGCTGGCCGTCGTTGTCGCCTCGCTTTTTGAAATCATCCCCACGTTCCTCATCCGCTCCAACGTCCCATCGATCGCGTCCGTCAAGCCGTACACCCCGTTGGAGCTGGCCGGTCGCGACATGTATATCCGTGAAGGGTGCTTCAACTGTCACTCACAGATGGTTCGTCCGTTGCGGCACGAGACCGAGCGTTATGGCGAGTACTCGAAGCCCGGCGAGTCCGTCTACGAGCACCCGTTCCTCTGGGGCTCGCGCCGCATCGGGCCAGACCTCGCACGCGAAGGAGGCCTGAAGAGCGATCTCTGGCACGTTAGGCACTTTGAAGATCCGCGTGCGATCAACGCGCAGTCCGTGATGCCGCCGTATCGTCACTTCATCGAGAATGACCTCAATTTCGACGCGATTCAGTCGCGCGTGGATGCCATGGCGATGCTCGGCGTGCCATACGGCGACGCCGTGAACCGCGCACCTGAGATGGCACGTGAACAGGCCAAACAGGTGGCCGCGTCGATCGTGTCACAGGGGGGGCAACAGGGTCTTGAACGCAAGGAAGTGGTCGCGATCATCGCCTACCTCCAACGGCTTGGCAAGGACATCAAAGTTGCCGCGCCTAACGCGGTTGTGGCGCACCCGTCGGCATCCACGCCGGGAGGCCGCCCATGAAGCTCTCCGATATCATGAGCGCCTCCGGCCTGTCGTGGTACGCCGAAGTGGCGCTCGTTCTCTTCATGCTCGCCTTCCTGCTCGTGCTGTGGCGGATCTACAAACCATCCGCCAAAGCGAAGTACGATCTCGCTGCACGCATGCCGCTGGATGACGAACACCCGCAAACCCCACGCACCTCGAAGAAGGGATGACCATGGCTTCGTCCGACAACGATCAAAAGCTCCTCGAGCACAGCTACGACGGAATACAGGAGTACGACAACCCCCTCCCGCGCTGGTGGGTCATCATCTTCTGGGCGACGATCATCTTCTCCGTGCTGTATGTGGTAAACGTGCCGATCTTCGGTCGTGGCCCCGGCCGTATCGCCGAGTACAATGCCGACATGGCGGCGTGGAAGGCCGCGCATCCGGCGCCGAGTGTGGAGTCGTCACCCGAGGAGTTGGCTGCGCTCGCGAAGGACCAAGGCGCAATCGCGTTAGGCAAACAAGTCTTCACGACGAACTGCGCGTCGTGTCATCGTCCCGATGCCGGTGGTCTGATCGGTCCCAACCTCACGGACGATGCGTGGATCCATGGCGGCACGCTGCCGGAAATTCACAAGACTGTGCGCGAAGGCGTACTCGTTAAGGGGATGCCGGCATGGGAAAAACTGCTCAAGCCTGATCAGATCGATGGTGTGGTGGTGTACGTATCGTCGCTGCACGGATCCAACCCGCCTAACCCGAAAGCGCCGGAAGGACAGCCGATCAAGCAATGAGCGCGACGCTGGCTCCGCTTCCACCCAAGCCAAAGGGGCGCGTCCTCCCGACGATGAACGAGGACGGGACGCGCCGTTGGGTGCGGCCCAAACCGTCTACAGGAAGATGGGAGACGCGCCGGCGCATGGTTGCCTATGCGTTGATGGCCGTGTATCTGGCCATTCCGCATCTGCGCATGAATGGGAAGCCATTGATGTTGCTCGATGCACCACGGCGCGAGTTCACCTTGTTCGGCTATACGTTCCTGCCGACCGACACACTGCTCTTCATGTTGTTGTTAGGCACGATCGTCGTCGCCGTCTTTCTGTTGACGGCGCTCTTTGGCCGAGTGTGGTGCGGGTGGGGATGTCCGCAAACCGTCTGGATGGAATTTCTCTTTCGACCGATAGAACGCTGGATCGAAGGTGGCCGCATGGGGTCGATGGCGATCGACAAGTCCGGAAATCATCTGCACCCGCGGCGGCTGCTCAAGTTCGCCATCTACGCCGTCATTGCCACGATTCTCGGCCACACGTTTCTGGCGTACTTCGTCGGTGTCGATGCGCTCAAGATCTGGGTCACGCGATCGCCCGTTGAACACCCGACGTCCTTCGCCGTTATGGCGATAACGAGCGCACTGGTCTTCTTCGATTTCGCGTACTTTCGGGAGCAGACGTGCACGATCGCGTGTCCCTATGGCCGCTGGCAGTCGGCGCTGCTGGACAGAAGCTCGTTGATCGTCGCATACGACGTTAGGCGCGGTGAGCCACGCGCGAAGGGAAGGGTGCGCCCCGTGGGTTCGGGCGACTGCATCGATTGCGGCGCCTGCGTCGCGACGTGTCCAACCGGCATCGACATCCGCGATGGTCTGCAGATGGAGTGCATCCACTGCACGCAATGCGCCGACGCGTGCGATGCGATCATGGACTCGATCGGCCGTCCGCGCGGGCTCGTGCGTTATTCATCGCGTGAGGCGCTGGCAGGAGAGAAGACCCACCTCCTGCGCCCGCGCACGATTCTGTATCCGGCCGCCCTCACCGTCTTTCTCGGGTCTCTTGTTTGGGGCCTCACGCACAAAAGCAGCGCCGACATCACCTTGCTGCGCGGGGTAGGCGACCCGTATACAATCGAAGCCGACGGGTCCGTGCGGAATCAAGTCCGCGTGAAGGTGGCGAATCGTAGCGGCGAGGATCGTGCGTATCACATCGAGGTCGTGGGAGCTGAGGCAGGCCAGGTGATAATCCCGGTGAATCCGTATCCGGTGGCGAAGGGCGCCGACGAAACGACCAGCCTGTTTGTGCTTCTTCCGAGAGCCGAGTTCATACGCGGGGAACGCTTCGTCACGCTGCGCGTGGAAGATCAGCAGGGGTTCAGGGGCGAGTACAAATACCGTCTGTTGGGTCCGGAGAATTGACCATGCCTAACGCCAAGACGCGCGGCCGTGCGTGGCCGTTCGCGATTGCCGGCATTCTCATTGCGGGAATCGCCTCGAACGTCGGTTTCATCGTTCTCGCGACGAGCGATCCCGCGGCGGCGATCGAGCCCGATTACTACCGCAAGGCCGTCGCATGGGACGAGGAGATGGCGCAGCAGGAACGCAACCTCGCCCTCGGCTGGAGCACGCACAGCGTGCTGCATCTCGGCGCGAACAATACGCCGGGACGGTTGGAGCTCGAGCTGGCTGACCGCAGCGGTCAACCACTCATCGGGGCGACTGTCACAGCCAGCGTTATGCACAACGCACGAGCTGCTGCGATACAGACGGTCATGCTGCGCGACACAGGGAACGGTAGGTACGTCGCCAGCGTCGAGGCGCGGCGTCCAGGTGTCTGGGAAGTGCGTCTGTCTGTGGAGAAGGCGTCGCAACGATTCACGGCGCGCGAGCGCCTGCAAGCAGCTCCTCCGCTGTGACGGCGCTGTTTGGGGTCCTGCTCGCAAGTCTCGCCGGCAGCGTACACTGCGCCGGGATGTGCGGACCGTTTGTTTGCGTGTATTCGGGATTGAACAAGGGGAGCGGCGGGAGCCTCCCGCATGTCGCCTATCATGGCGGTCGGCTGACGTCATACCTGGTGCTCGGCGCGACTGCAGGCGCGTTAGGCGCCGGTGCTGATCGTCTTGGCGCGCTCGTTGGTTTGTCGCGGGCCGCTGCGCTTCTCGCCGGCATCCTCATGGTTTTATGGGGGACCACCACGATCCTCCAGGCGTATGGAATCCGGGTACCGTGGCGCCGAGCGAGTCGGGCAGTGCGATCGCCGTTAGGTGCCGTGCTTCTGCGTTTGCGCCAGCATCCGCCCGTCGTTCGCGCAGGTGCGACGGGTTTGTTGACCACGCTGCTTCCATGCGGGTGGCTGTACGCTTTCGTAGCGGTTGCGGCCGGAAGCGGAAATGCGATCAACGGCGTGGCGACCATGGCGTTTTTCTGGCTCGGCACATTGCCGGCGCTCACCGTACTCGGCGCCCTCACGCAGCGCCTGGCCGTGCGCTACGGCTACCGTATCCCCGTCGCGATGGCGTCGGTTGTTGTGGTCCTTGGGATTCTGACGATCGCTGGACGCGTCGGTCTGGTACCGATGATTTCACTTCCGATGGACAATGCCGGCCACGCTCACTGAGCCCCGCGCAGCACAACAGCCTGCGACGTTAGGCAATACTGCACTCGCGGCGCACGCCTGTGCACATTGCGGGCTGCCGGTGCCGCCCGGACTTGTTGTCGACGGAGCGGAAACACAGTTCTGCTGCAACGGATGCCGCGTCGCATACGACGTGCTGCACCAGGCTGGCCTCTCGCAGTATTACTCGCTGCGCGAGCAGCGGACGCACGCGGTGACTCCGCGCGGCCGCAGTTACGAGGAGTTTGCGCACCCGGCGTTCGAGCAGCAGTACGTGCGCGCGCTGCCGGATGGCTTGCGCCAGGTCGAGTTGTATCTCGAAGGCGTACACTGCGCCGCGTGCGTGTGGCTCGTGGAACGCATGCCGCTCGTCCTGCCGGGGGTGGTTCGCGCCGAACTCGATGTGCGGCGTTCGCTGGCCTCCATCGAGTGGGACGTCGCAAGCACCACACTGCCGGCGACTGCGCGCGCGCTGGACACGTTAGGCTACGCGCCGCACCCGTTTCGTGGTGTCAAGCGCGAGACGATGCGGCGCCACGAGGATCGCGCCGCACTCACGCGCATCGGCGTCGCCGGTGCCCTGGCGATCAACGTCATGCTGGCGGCGCTGGCGATGTACAGCGGGTGGTTGGGAGACGGAATGGACGCGTCGCTGGAACGCTACTTCCGCTGGATCTCGTTGTTGCTGACGGTGCCGGCGCTGCTGTGGCCGGGGCGCGTATTCTTCACGAGCGCGCTTGCCGCGCTGCGCACGCGCACTCTGCACCTCGACCTGCCCATCGCGATTGCGTTAGGTGCAGGGTTTTTGCGTGGAACCGTCAACACGCTGAATGACAGTGGGCCTGTGTATTTCGACGGCGTGACGATGTTGATCTTTCTGCTCCTCATCGGCCGCCATCTCCAGCTACGCGGACAACGCATGGCGGCCGACGCATCGGAGCTGCTCTATTCGTTGACGCCTAACGCCGCGAACGTCGTGGCCGGAAACGGTGTGCTGCAGGAAACACCCCTGGCGGCGTTGGTGCCGGGCATGACGGTCCTGGTACGACCGGGCGATACGATTCCAGCAGACGGCACCGTGCTGGAAGGTGCTTCGAGTCTCGACAGTGCGTTGTTGACGGGCGAGTCGCGGCCGCAGGGGGTGCTCCCTGGGACGACGGTCTTTGCGGGAACGATCAACGTTACTGCGCCCATCCAGGTCCGGGTGGACCGGGCGGGTGAGGAAACACGCGTCGCGAAGATTCTGCGCCAGGTCGAAGAAAGCGCTCGGCGCCGGGCGCCTATCGTGTTGTTGGCCAATAGGTTAGCA
>JBFMFA010000092.1:0-8718 GCA_040753195.1 Gemmatimonadota bacterium
TTCCGCTGGGCCCGCGGCGATATCAAGTCGCTCAACCTCATTCCCAGCGTCCTGGCCAAGCAGCACGCCGTCGATAACAGCGCGACGGAAGCGATCTTCATCCGAGACGGGGCCGTCACGGAGGGGTCGCATACCAACGTCTTCGGTGTGATCGACGGCGAGCTACGCACGTATCCAGAGTCGAACTACATCCTCGCCGGCATCACGCGCGAAGTCGTGCTGGAACTTGCCGCGGAACTCGGGATCAGCGTTAGGCTCATGCCGATCTTCACGCACGAGCTGCCGAAACTCGAGGAGCTGTTTATCACCGGCACGACCAGCGACGTAATGCCGATTGTGGCGCTCAACGGGCTTCCCGTCGCCGACGGAAAGCCGGGCCGCATCACGATGTCGCTGTACGAGGCGCTGGTGCCGCGCTTGAACGCTGCGACGGCCGGCGTGTGAGGTTCCGAACGTTGGCCATCGCCGCTGCGTGCCTAACGGCGACGGTCGGATCTCTGGCCGCGCAAGGCAAACCGCGCGTGCACATCATCGCCACCGGCGGCACGATCTCCAACCTGGGGGGCAACGCGCGGCGTACAGGCGACGAGCTCGTGGCGGCGATTCCGGCCTTGGCTAATGTCGCCCAGGTGACCGTCGAGCAATTCAGTAACATCCCCTCCGGGGCGATCACGCACGACAACTGGCGCGCAATCGCAGGCCGCATCGCCGCGCTCAGCAAAGAGCCGAACGCGCCTGCCGGGTTCGTCATCACCCACGGCACGGACACGATGGAAGAGACGGCTTACTTTCTGGATCTCGTGACGCCAGGCTGCACGCCGATCGTACTGACCGGAGCCATGCGTCAGGCAAACGCCGTCGGTGCTGACGGTCCGGCGAATCTGCTCAACGCGGTGCGCATCGCCGCGGCTCCACAGTCGCGCAATCACGGCGTATTACTGGCTTTGAACGACGAGATCTTCCGAGCACGCGACGTCACGAAGTCGGACGCGTCGCGGATGGATGCGTTTACTGCGCCTAACGTGGGCCCCGTTGGGGTCGCTGATCCTGATTCGGTGGCGTTTTTCCGTCAGCCAAGCGTACCGTCGTGCCGCGCGCGTTTTGATATCGCGGCGCTGCCCGAGCTGCCGCGCGTCGACATCATCTATTCGCACATCGGCGCAGACAGTGTGCTCATCGACGCTGCTGTCGCTGCGGGCGCTAAGGGACTCGTGATCGCAGGAGTCGGGCGCGGGGGAATGACTCCGCCGCAAGCGCGGGCGTTGCGCCGCGCGGTGGACCGAGGCGTGTACGTCGTCGTGTCCACGCGCACGGGGAGCGGACGGGTGGCGCAGACGTTCAACGCCGATACAGGGCGCGTGGGCCGAGGTGCATACATCCCGGCGCAGGAGTTGAACGTCCAGAAAGCGCGCATCCTGCTTATGCTGGCGTTAGGCGCTGGTTACGACGCCCCGCGCATCTCGGCGCTCTTTCGCGCGATGTAGACGACGGCTACGACTCGCCAACGGACGCGTGGATCGCCGCGATCTGCCACGTGTCGCCGTTGCGTAGCAGCACGAGCAGTTCCGCCTCACGTCCCTTGAGGAGGTCGGGGTTCGCGCGCGCCCGCATGGGCCAGAGCCAGTATGCCCAGGCGGTATTCCCGGAGACCCGAACATGGATCGTTCCATTGTCGCGCTGTATCGCGCGTTCCCAGCGACCGTGTGCCGCGATGCCAGTCGCGCGCAGGTCGGCCATCGTTAGGATCTCGCGATCGCTGACGTGAACGGCGGTGGGTGCAAGAAGCCGCAAGACGGTCGCTGTGTCGTCGCGCGCCAACGCCTCGTGGTAACGCACCACCACCTGAGCCACAGCCGTGGAATCGCCCACGCTGCGCAGCACCTCAGCCGCGCGTGACTGCGCCTCAACGACAGTCGTTAGGCACAGGAGCGCTATTCCCAGAACACGCATACGCGTCTCGCCGGATTGGGGTCCCCCAAGCTTACTCGTGCCGGCCGGGACTGGGAGTGGTTCGCTCGCATCGAAGGCGAGTGCTCGCCCGCCCGAGGGGCAAACACCTGACTCGGTGAAAGATCGGGAGTTATCTTGCGGCCGCCCCACTGCCACTTTGCCGAGTCTCATGCGCCTCCTCACCGCCCTCACATTCGCCGCTGCGCTGCCAGCCGTTTTGCTGGCGCAGTCTGTTCAAGTCGCCTCCGGCTCCGCCATTGACGCCGCCGTCGCCAGTGTTCGCGCCGACAATGCGTGGACGTTGGAGCAGCAAGTTTCAATCTGCGAGATCCCTGCGCCGCCCTTCAAAGAACAAGTGCGCGGCGCCGAGCTGAAACGGCGTTTCGAGTCGTTAGGTCTGCGCAATGTGCGCGTCGATGCCGAAGGCAATGTGATCGGCGAACGCCCCGGCGACGGCAGCGGCCCTGTCGTCTTGCTCTCGGCGCACCTCGATACGGTCTTTCCGGAGAGTACCAATGTGAAGGTCACGCGCCAGGGGACGGTCTTCAAAGGGCCCGGCATCGGTGACGACTGCCGCGGACTCGCCGTCATGCTGGCCGCGATCCGCGCCATGAACAACGCCAACGTGCGCACGAGCGGAACGATCCTGTTTGTTGGTACCGTGGGTGAGGAAGGGCCGGGGAACCTGCGCGGCGTGCGCCACATGTTCAGCAAGGAGAAGCCGGCACCGAAGGTCGACTACTTCATTTCGATCGATGGGACGGGCCTTGGTTTGACGAACCATGCGGTCGGCAGCCATCGCTACCAGGTGTCGTACAAGGGACCAGGGGGACACAGCTTCGGCGCTTTCGGGATGCCAAACCCCATCCACGCGTTAGGCCGGGCGATCGCGCTTATCGGCGACATCAAAGTCCCCGCAACGCCCAAGACGACGTTCAACGTCGGGATCATTCAGGGTGGAACTTCGGTCAATTCCATAGCGCCGTTAGGCGTCATGGACGTCGACCTGCGTTCCGAATCGCCTGTCGAGCTCGCGCGCGTCGATTCGGCGTTTCGCCGAGCGTTGTCTCAGGCGCTGGACGCGGAGCACGCACGTTGGCCCAACTCACGCACGCGCCTGACGCTGGATATTCAGGATCGCGGCGTTAGGCCGGCCGGTGGAACGCCGGATTCCTCCCGCATCGTTCGCGTCGGCGTCGCCGCGGCTCAGAAGCTCGGCTTCCAAACGGACCTCGGCTCCGGCAGCACCGATTCGAACATCCCCATGAGCCTCGGTATTCCCTCCATCACGATCGACGGCGGCGGACGTGGGCAGGGCGCCCACGGTACGGCCGAGCAATACGATGACACCGAGCGCGGCTACCTCGGTCCACAGTGGGCGATTCTGATCATTTCGACGCTGGCCGGGACAAAACCCTAACGCTACACCTCGCTCGCGACCGAAATCCCATACGCTTTCAGTTTGCGCCAAAGCGTTGTGCGGCCCATGCCTAACAGCTCGGCCGCGCGCGACACCGCACCACCGCTGTGCTCCAATGCGGCTATGATGGCGGAACGCTCCGCATCGTGTGATGCTGGCGCGCGGTAGCGCACTTCGTGTTGCGTCGCCACGGCTTCACGCACGGCGATGGGAAGATGTTGCACCTCGATGCGTTGGAAACTGGCGGTGATGGCGGCTGTTTCGAGCGCCGCCAGCAACTCACGAACATTTCCAGGCCAGTGGTGCGTGCGTAGTGCGCGCAGGGCAAATGCGGACACCGAGAGTCGCTGCGCCCGCGGATCTCTCGCGCGCAAATGGTCGAGTCCATGTGCGACGAGGAGCGGAATGTCCTCCGGTCGATCGCGCAGTGGCGGGATCGATATCGGAAAGACATTCAGCCGATACAGCAGATCCTGTCTGAACTGTCCATCTTGCACGAGGCCGTGCAGATTGCGATGCGTCGACGCGATGACGCGGACATCCACAGTGGTTGCGCGCGATGAGCCAACTCGAACTACTTCACGTTCCTGAAGCACACGTAACAGCCGCTGCTGTAACGTTAGGCTCATATCGCCAATCTCGTCCAGGAGGATTGAACCTCGCGAAGCGGTCTCGAAAACGCCGACGCGGTCCCGCACAGCGCCGGTGAACGCCCCGCGCACATGACCAAACAGCTCGCTTTCCAGAAGCCCTTCAGCCAAGCTGGCGCAATTGACAGCGACGAACGGACCATCAGCGCGAGCGGATGTGCGGTGAATCGCACGGGCGACCAGTTCCTTGCCAGTGCCGGTTTCGCCGAGTATGAGGACAGTGGCGTCAGTTGGCGCAACCCGAGTGATCGAGTCGAGAACGGCCCGAATAGCAGGCGAACGACCGACGATGCCAAACGAATCAGCGAGAGTCGTTAAGCGCGGCGCTCGATCCAATGCTTCCGCTACGCGCGCAAATAGCACATCCGGCTCCACGGGTTTCGTCAGAAAGTCCTCGGCGCCTGCATGCAGCGCGCGCACCGCGCTATCGATGGTGCCGGCGCCACTAATCATGAGTATCGGGAGCGCTTCTCCCCACAAACGCAGCGCCTCAACGAGCTGAATTCCATCGAGCCCCGGCATCCGCAGATCCGCCAGCATCAGGTCGAAACGCGTGTCGCGCAATTGTGCCACGGCATCCTGCGCATCGTGCGCGAGACCAACGTCATAGCCTTCGCCACGAAGTAACGCCGCGGTCGACAGGCCGAAAGCGCGATCGTCATCCACGATGAGTATTTTCGCCGCCATCACGTGACTCCCGCCGGATTCACCAGCGACGAGGTAGAGGCGAGGGGGAGTTCGATGAAGAACTCAGCGCCGCCCGCAACGCCATTGCGAGCCGTTAGGCGGCCTCCGGCGGCGCGCACCATTCCTTCGGCCACAAACAATCCGAGACCAACCCCTTGAACACTCTCCTTCGTTGTGACGAATGGGTCGAAAATTCTGGGTAGCAATGAGGCGGGGATGCCCGGTCCATTGTCCGATACGGTCAACAATGCTCGATCCGATGTGCGCTCGACATTGATATGAATCGTGGCGCGCGTTCCTGGACGACCGAGCGCGACCGCCTCACGCGCATTCTGCAAAAGATTCAGCAAGACCTGCTTCAGAGCGTCGGGCGCGATGGCGGCCGTGACCGACGTTTTCACGGCAACGATGATTTGACCGTTGGAGCCGTTAGGTCCTCCGTCGCTAGCGGTGACCAACCTGGCGACATCGTTGGCAACATACCCCACGTCGGCAATTTGCAGTGCCGGATCGCGCGGCCGGTTCAGGTCTAGCATGCGCTCCGCCAACTCATGCATCCGCAGTAGCTCGTCGATCGCCAACGCCGCATACTCGCGAGTCTCCGCATCGTTCCCGACACGTCGTTGGATGACTTCCAGGAGATTTCGCAGCGTAGCGACCGGGTTGCGGATCTCATGCGCGAGTTGACCCACCAGCTGTGCCGATGCCGCGAGCCGTTCCCGCTGCATGAGATCGTTCTGCAGAGAAGTCAGGCGCGCAGCACGATCCTCCAGCTCGCGGTTTGCCGTCTGTAGTTCAGCGAGACGAGCGGCAAGCGCCGCGCGCATATCGCGGAACGTCTCCGACACGGTTCGGACTTCGGCAAGACGTGATGTAGGAATGGGCGCCAGGAAGTCGCCTTTGCCTAACGCGTGAGCAGTGTCAGCCAGGCGAGTCACCGGTCGTCCGATCTGATGGGCGACCAGGAGGCCGAATGCGAGGGCTAGCGCCAAGGCCGCCGCGCCGGAGATGAGCGTGATGCGACGCAGAGTCGGCAGCACCGCCAGTTCATTGCGCAATATGCGAGCGAAAACAACGTCTGCCCCGGGGCCCATGTTCGCCGTCGCCACTGCCACGCGCTCTTGACCGGCGTCGGTTTCGGCGCTTGCGCCTGGTGTGCTCCGTGCGGCTATGGACGCGAGGATCGCGCGCGTCATCGTGCTGTCGAGAGTACTCGCCACTGCACGTCCACTCGTCCGGGCAACAATAATGACCTCGCTTCTCGTTATGCTCCCCAACGTTCGCGCGGCATCATCCGTGGCGGGAATCGCAAAGCCCGCTGCGCCGAGCCAGCGCCCATCTCCCTCGATTGGCGCAAGCGCGAGGGTGTGCACGTCTCTAACGGTACCAAGAACCGTCACCGGCATTTTGCCGGAGCGAGTCTCCGCCACGGAAGCGGAGTCGCTCAGCGGACCGGTGATCAAACTGCCGTCCGCGGCGACCACCACCGGGATACCAGCAGGCACCGACGGTCGCTGACTGTTCGCGATACGGTCGATCGCGGAGCGATCGCCGGCAAGAACGGCTGAAGCAAGCGCCGGCACATGCGCAAAATCCTTCGCTCGCATCATCAGGGCGTCGTTCAGCGCTGCCGTACGATCCTGCAAAATGCGTGGCGCGAGTGCGAGATCCTGCCGGGCACGATCCTCCAGCGCGTCAGCCAGGCGCGCATGCAGCACAATCCCCGCTGGAACCATCCCAGCGAGGATTGCGAGGGCAACTGCCACAACAAGGGCAGCACGGAGCGTTAGGCGGATACCAACTCCGCGGAACGGTTTTCAGGAGAAACTACATACCTGCAGGACAACCAAGCGCCTCGATACGTGAGTTGACTCAGCGTGCCGCCAGTCCGTACGAGGTCGTCGGCAAGCCAGTTTGCGTGCCGGTGGGCGTCAGCGACCCATTGGCATTGACCATAAACATACTGATGGCTCCGCTGCTGCGGTCCAATGTGTACAAGAATTGACTTCCGCGCGATAAGGCTGCGTCGATCGGGCTCCTCTGCGTTCGGCCTGTCACACCGTCGTCGCTGAGGCGGACCAATGCACCGTTAGGCGCGATCCGATATCCCGTCACACTATTGCTGCCGGTATTGGTGACGTACGCGTACGCCTGGTTGCTCGTGATCACGACCCAGCACGCCGCCGTCTCGGTGGTGGGGATGGACTTGCTGACAGGAACAAGGGCGCCGTCGAGGCTCAGCCCGTAAGAAGACGTGGCCGAGGCGTCGGTCGCACCGCCAAAAGCCTCACTCACGATCAAACGGCCGTTGCGCGTGAACTCGAACCCAAAGGGGGTCACGCCGCTCGATGCGTGTACCGACGGACCGCTCAGCGTTCCATTGATGTTGACGCGGAACACGTCGATTCTGTTCGTCGCCTTCTCCGTTACGACGACCAGTCTCCCGTTAGGGGAGAAGGACACCTGGGCAGGCATGACTCCGCTCCCGCTAAGCGATCGCGTACTGCCAGGTATCGCGGTGAGGTCGCCGAGGTGGTTGATGCGAAAGCCAGTCACGTTGTCGGAGCCGGCGTTGAGCACATACACAAACGGCCCCCAGGATGCGATGCTGATGGGCATCGTGCCGCCCGAAGGAATCGTCTCAACAAGCGTTAGGTTTCCGTTGCCTATACGAAAGGAGGAAACCTCGTTGCTTCCGGCGTTAACCGCCAGGACAAAACGCTCCTCGGCAATGACAACCGAACCTTGCGACCCAAGCCCCGTGGCGCCGTTGCCTTTGCCGCCGGTCGCATAGTTGGCGACGAATGTCAGGGACCCGTCGCTTGCGCGCGCAAAGAGCGCAACCGCATTCCCGGCCGCATCATTTGTTTGCGTGTACACCGCCCCAACCGTACTGCCGCGCACCTGTGCGTCGCGGGAAGCGTCTGCCGGCAGCGTCGGTGCCATGGCGTCCTCCGTCGCGCACGCGGCGAGGCCTACTGTGCCAATGATCCTAACGAGTCTCATGAAATTCTCCGAGCGTTGGTGAGCAATTGAACGTCGCCCCGCGTAACGCAACGACGTCGCCACGCGCCCTTCGACCAGAAGCGTGCGGGCTATCTCAAAGGGCCCGCGAACGTTGCGTCAACAAAACGCTGCCGTCGCTCGAGAAGACTCGCGTTTCATGAATCCCGCATTTCACCAACGAAACACTCGACGAAACACACTGAGCTGTGCACTGTTGATCGTGATGCGAGTACGAATCCGAAACTACATGTGGCGCACTGCGGCGATCGCGGCACCAGTGCTGGCGAGCGCATGTGCACGTGTGGGGAGCGCGACGGCCGCTGCTCCAGGTGGCGTGCAGTCATTGATCGCTGCGGAGCGGGCCTTCGCTCGGCATTCTGAGCGCGCCGGCATCAAAGAGTCGTTCGTCGCAAACCTCGGCGTTGACGGAATCCTCTTTCGACCGGGCCCGGTGAACGGGTTGGAGTGGTTCCGCACGCGACCAGGCGGGGCCGGGTATTTGAGTTGGGAGCCGGAAGTCGCGCTCATGGCATCGTCGGGTGACATGGGGTACACGACGGGGCCGTGGGAACTGCGCGCGCGAGGTGCGACCGACACGGTGAGTGGCGCAGGTCACTATGTGACCGTGTGGAAGCGCGACTCGACGGGAACCTGGAAGATGGCCGCCGACATCGGAACGTCCCACCGCTGGGTGGAACGGCCGGCGCATGCAGCAGGCACGGTCGTACGTGGCGTTGTCTCGTTAGGCGACAGTGCTCAGAAGCTCCTGTTCGCGCGCGATTCCGCCCTCGGCAAGGACGGTTTGCGGCAAGCGGAAGCGCTGCTGCCGGCCCTGGCGACTGACGTGCGGCTGCATCGCGAAGGTGCTCTCCCCACGTTAGGCGCCGACGCCGCCCGTGACGCGCTACGTGGCGACGACCGCACTTTCTACTCCACGCCGCTCGGCGGGGCGGTCTCGCGGGCGGGTGATTTTGGCTATACGTACGGCTCGTACGAGCTGGTCGC
>JBFMFA010000093.1:0-8707 GCA_040753195.1 Gemmatimonadota bacterium
ACTCTCAGACGGCAGCGATCTTGCTCTGGAAAGTGTCTGCGGGCGGTTCGCCGAGCGTGAAGGGTTTCGCGGCGTCGTGTGACGACATCGCCCCACGCGGCAGCGTCCGGTTCTCGCCGCGTTCGATCGTTCGATTTCAGCCTGAGGAATTGAGGCGTCCCCAGTGTGCCGACCGCACACGTCGCCTCCGTGCTTGCACACCTTCGTGATTGCCTAACAAGTGTTGCGTCGTTAGGGCCGTTTCTCGCGGCTCGCGCGCTTGAGTGTTGCCTTTTCCCATGTTCTCCAACTCATGACAGAACGTCGACGTCCTTATCGTCGCGGACGACGCGGCCATTCGCGTCCTGCGTCTGAACGCCCATACGCCGAAAACAATCCATATCGCGACGGCGAAACGATCACCGAACCCGGTGCATCCGCCGACGCCCCGGAGGTCAGCGGCGCACCGGATGATGGGCCACCGCCGCCCTCCCCCTCCACGTTCGCGGAGGACACACCCCGCCAAAGCGGTGGAGACGAGGGCGAAGCACCACAGGCGGCACCACCGCGTAGCGAAGAAGCCCCGACCGGCGGTGATCAGGATCGGCCCCCAACAGATGCCGGAGGAGCCCCGGCTCAGGGCGGCCAGTACCAGGGTCAACGCCCGGACTTTCAACGTCGCGAAGGCGACTTCTACCATCGCAATGGACGGCGTCATCGGCGTCATCGCGGCCGCGGCCGACGCGAGTTCCAGCAGCAGGCTCCGCCGCAGCCGGTCGTCGCCGACAGCGAAACCACCGGCTGGTTCGAGCCGTCGCGCGACGGCGGGTTCATCCGACGCGCGCCGAACAGCTACCTCGCCGAACCCGGTGACGCGTGGGTTTCGCCGGCGCTCGTTAGGCAATACGGACTGCGCCACGGCGATTCGGTGACCGCCACGACTGGCCACGACCATCGGCATCGCGTCGTCACGGTCGACGTCCAAACACTCAACGGGCTAAATCCGTCGCTCATGGAGCGACGCCCCGATTTCCAGTCGCTCACGGCGACATACCCGGAAAAACGGATTACCCTCGAAACCGGTCGTCCCGCCAAGGGCGGCCCTGAGCTGACGCGGCGCTGCATCGATATCATGGCGCCCATCGGCTTTGGCCAGCGCGCATTGATCGTCGCTCCGGCTCGCGCGGGTAAAACCATGCTCTTACACGCGATCACCGAAGGGATCGCGCTGAATTATCCGGAAGCGGTCCTGCTCATCCTACTGGTCGACGAGCGCCCCGAAGAAGTGAGCGAAGCGATCTCCTGGGGGGTCGGCGAAGTGATCGCGTCATCGTTCGATCAGCCAGCGCAGCGCCATGTCGAAGTCACCGAAATGACAATGGAGCATGCTCGCCGGCTGGTCGAGTTAGGCAGAGACGTGATCATCGTGCTCGATTCGCTCACGCGCATGGCACGGGCGCACAACACCGCGGAACGCGGGACCGGCCGTACGTTATCGGGCGGCCTCGATGCTACGGCAATGGCTAAGCCGAAAGCCTTTTTTGGTTCTGCGCGGTCGGTGCATCCGAAGGATGGCGGCGGCAGCCTAACGATCATCTCCACGGCGCTCGTCGAAACCGGCTCGCGCATGGACGACGTGATCTTCGAGGAGTTCAAAGGCACCGGCAACTGCGAAATCAAACTGGATCGTGCGCTCGCCGAAAAGCGCATCTTCCCGGCCTTCGACATCGCGGCGAGCGGCACGCGCCGCGAAGAAAAGCTGTACCGCC
Source organism: Gemmatimonadota bacterium (assembly GCA_040753195.1). Lineage (GTDB taxonomy): Bacteria > Gemmatimonadota > Gemmatimonadetes > Gemmatimonadales > Gemmatimonadaceae > DASYRX01. The sequence continues at coordinate 1,749 of JBFMFA010000093.1, forward strand.
CCGACCAGATTGAAAAGATCTACACGCTGCGTCGCGGTTTACAGCAGATGCCACCGCAGTCCGCCATGGAGTGGATGATCAAGCGCATCGCAAACACACCCAACAACGACGCGCTGCTGGACGGGCTATAAGCTCGACGTTGCTTCGTTAGGCGGCGTTATCGACGCTTCCAGACGATCTCGGGCTGGTTATGTACGGCGACGATGGACATTCCGTCGAGGTCTTCCAGCGTGAGACCCAACGTCTGAACGACGCCATTCTCTTCGTATTTGAGCTCCACCGAACGGCCGCGCTGCGCGTTGCGCACGCGCACGCTCTTGATTGGCAGCGTCACGACGTCTTTCGGTGACGGACCGCGCTGCATCTGTAGCGTCTCGGCCCCGACCGTGAAGCCACGGTCCCTGTATTTGGCCGCATCAGTGCGCCAACTACCGAGCAGCGTGGGCGGCATGCTGTCGCTGTACCGATTGTCCCACGCGCGCAGGCTAATGCCCGCGAGAATGATTGCACTCGCGGTCACGCACATGCCCACGATCAGGCTTTTGCGGCGGCGCGCCGCGTTTGGCGTTGCGGCACGCGCTGGAACGTCTGCCGGAGGCGGCGCTTTTTCCTCTTGTTTCGGAGGCAGGCGCATAACGACACCGACGCCATGAAGGAACTCATCCAGCTCCATCGGCTGCGTCAAATCGCCGTCGGTGACCGAGCGATATTGCTCGGCAGGGCCGTCGCTACTTTTTGGGTCGCTCATGCTGCACTCATCTCCGGTATTTGCGAGAGGCCGCGCCGTTGGTTCTCCTGTTGCCGTCGCTCCGCGTACCAGAGCCGCAGCTGTGGCTCCACAGAGGTGAAGGCCTGTGCGAGCGCGGGGTCGAAATGCGTACCTGCGTTTTCCTGAATGAACGCCGCCGCGCGCTCCGCTTCCCAGCCTTCGCGGTACGGACGATCCGAGATGAGCGCGTCATACACATCCACCACAGTCACAATCCGGGCGAGCAGCGGAATCGCCTCGCCGCGCAGCTTATGGGGGTACCCGTTGCCATCGAAGCGTTCGTGGTGATACAGAACGATGGGTACGATGGTCTCGTACGCGGCGATCGGTGCGAGAATGCGCGCGCCGACCTCCGGATGCGATTCGACCACGGCCCGCTCCTCAGGTGTTAGGCGCCCCGGCTTATCGAGGATGGCGGCGGGCACCGCGATTTTGCCGATGTCGTGGAGAAGGCCGCCGCGGTGCAGCAGGTCGATTTCGTCCCTCGTTAGGTGGAGCGCTTCACCGAGCAGCATCGCCCCGCGGGTCACATTCTCCGAATGGCCAGCGGTCCAGGGAGAATTGGCGTCGACGGTGCGCGCCAGCGCGGTGAGCGTGCCGTAGTTGAACTGCTCCAGCCGGCCGAGCAGGCGCGTGCGATTGATGGCGAGCACCAGATCGCTCGCCATCGCACGCACGTTGTGCAGCTCTGCATTCATCGCGAGCGTCCCTTCAGGCACCAGTACTATGATCATGCCTACCAACTCACGCTCGTCGCGCAGCGGCAGGGCAACCGCAGGGCACTCCCATCCGGACTGGCCGCGCGGCGCGCGCATATACGCGTGCGACGCGCGAAGGCCAAAGCGGCCCGAGACGAGGTCTTTTTCGATGAGCGCGTGCAACCCGCCCTGACCGAGCTCCATCTCATCGTCCACCCAGTCCGATGAGCGCGTCATGGTCGAGACCCGCATCCAGCGCGTGTTGTCCAGGCGTACAGCGACGCTGAGCCCGAAATGAGGGGGCAAGAGCGACCGAATATGCGTCGTTAGGCGCGGCAGCAGCTCCGGCAGGCTGTTCGCGCGCAGCGCCTCGTCATTCACGGCGGCCGTCGACGAGAGGAGCGTCACCTGCGACGCCAGACGACCGGACATGTCGTTGAACGCGCGCGCCAGTGTACCAAACTCGTCGTTGAGCCGCACGTCGACGCGAGCGCCGAGGTTGTCCGCACCCATCCGGCGCGTGGCGTCTGTCAGCTGCTCCAACGGTCGCAAGCTGCGGCGCAGCTGAACGTGACTGAGCAGGAAGACGATCACGATGGAGATCAGTGCCAGCAGGACCAGCGAACGAAAGAGAGAGTCGCTGCCTAACGAGACAACGGCGTCGTCGAAGACGAGCACCGAGAGTGGGGAGGCCGATGTGAGCGTCGCAAATCCGGACCATGTCATCGCCGGGTACGCGTTGCCGCCAACCAGCGCCTGATCCTTCTTCTCGCGAACGCGCGTCCACTGGGAGCGGTCGATGGAACACCAGAGCGCGCTGCCATCCAACATCACGCACGATTCCATAGCACCGTCGAGCCACCCCTGAATTTCCGTCTGGCCAAAAAACGCGGTGGGTTCGCTCAGGGTGACCACGCGCACTCTGCGGCCATTCACGTCGTGCACGCTCGTCGTCGCCAGCCACGGCTCCGAACCGTTTCGCATCCCAAAAAGAAGCCTCGCGTCCGCATAGGTCTGAATTGGACGCTGCAACGCGGCGAAGTGCTCCCCATGCGACAGCGCAACGGTATCGCCCGCTTCACCAAGCACAACGGCGGCGCTAAGGCGAGACGCTGCGCTTGTTTTCATCTCCGTATGGAAACTTTCGGCGGACGTCGCTGCAGCGTGCGCCAGGATACGGGCAAAGTTCGTCGTTTCCGTGAACTTGGCGATGATCGACATGCCAACCGCTTTGGCGGTGCGCCGCAGATTCGTGCGCTGCTGGCGATCCATCTCGCCGCTTGTTTCGCGCAGAATGACGATCGTTAGGCTGACCAGCGGGAACATCGCGCACGCGAGAAACAGCAGTAGCATGCGCCGCCCGAAACGGGTCCGCAGGAACGACAGGCGCGTCCAGGCCCGCATGGCGCCTAGAAGTTCTTGGCCAAACCGATATAGCCGCCGTCGTTGGCCCTAACGACGTCGTCTTGGGAAGCACTCGCCGTGAACGGAGGCGATGACGCGCCGTCTTTGCCAAGGCTGTAGAGATCGAACTGGCTGTTGACAGGGACGAGAAACTTGTCCTTGCGCGCACCGCCGGGAACCGGCGGCGGCGGCGGCGGGAACTTGAGGTACACGTACGGCCTCCCCCACGGGTCCAGCATCGTGGCGCGGTTAATGGCCGCAAGGCTTGGCGGCAGCGAATCCTGCGACAGAATATCCGTCTGTAGCGCCTTGATGTCGCCAATCGCTTTGGCAACGCGCGCCCGTTCGATCAGCCCAGCGTACTTGGGAATCGCCAGCGCGCTGAGCAAGCCGATCAGCGCCATGACGGCGATAAGCTCGATCATGGTGAACGCCGAACGACGGCGCGTGTTTGCGCGATAACCAGCTACGGCGCTAGGTGGGCGGTCCTGCAAGGGCGGCGATACTGGGGGGTTGATGCGGGGCGCGGCTCTGCTAGTCAGTATCGACGAGTGAGGTTCGTTACAAAAACGCCCGCAAGGCAAGTCCCTATCTCGCCGCGCGACGACTCTGTCACAAAGAGCGTGCGGAGCGTGGCTCCTCCGTTGTTAGGCGGCTACTTGCGCTTCCAGACGATGTCGGGCTGGTTCAGCACGGAGACGATCGACATGCCGTCGAGATCTTCCAGAATGAACGTCATAGTCTGCGTCACGCCATTCTCTTCGTAGCTGACCTCCACGCGACGCCCCCGCTGGGCGGTGCGAGCTGTCACCTTCTTGATCGGCATTGTCACCGCGTCAGACGGGTTGGGCCCACGCTGCATCGTTAGGGCCTCGTTCGTGATTGTGAAACCCCGGTCCTTGTACTTGGCGGCGTCTGTATGCCAGCTGCCGACGAGCGTCGGCGGGATCGTGTCGCTGTAACTGTTGTCCCACGTCTGCACGGCCATGCCCATGATGATCAGCGCGCTGATCGTCGAACACACAGCGACAATCAGCGTTTTACGTTGCCGCTTTGCGCGTGGCGTCGCCGGCGCGGCGGGCGCCTCTGGCGCTGGAGCTTCCATTTCCGGCTGCTTCGGGGGCAGCCGCATAACGACGCCGACACCGGTGAGAAACTCATCCAGCTCCATCGGCTCCCGCAGATCACCGTCGGTGACTGAGCGGTAGTAGTCGTTCGTGCCGTCTTTGGTTCGTTGATCGCTCATGCCGGGCTCGTTAGGTCAGAACGTCTTGGCGAGTCCGACGAACCCACCGTCGTTCGCCTTCACAATGTCGTCCTGCGCCGCGGCTGCAGAGAACGAAGCCGAAGACGCTCCATCCTTACCGAGGCTGTAGAGATCGAATTGCAGATTGACTGGGATGCCAAACTTGTCGGTGCGTGCGCTCCCGGGCGGAGGACCTGGCGGGAACTTGTTGTAGACGTAGGGCTGCCCCCATGGATCGCGCAGCATGTGGCGATTGATCGCCGCAAGGCTCGGAGGCAGCGAGTCCTGCGAGAGGATGTCGGTGTGAATCGCTTTGATGTCGCCCATGGCGCGCGCGATTTTCGCGCGATCGATCAGGTCCGTGAATTTGGGTATCGCCAGGGCGCTCAATGCCCCAATGAGCGACATCACCGCGAGCAGTTCGATGACCGTAAAGGCCGTGCGACGCTTGCCGTGTAATCGAAGATTGGTGGCACTGCCAGCGATGCGAGGTTTGCTAGGCAAGGCGGCGAAAGCAGGAAAACAGGGAGCAGCATACAGCTCTACCACGCTTAAAGACGCCTAATGCTCAGCAAGAACAACGCTGCACGGGCCCTGGGTCCGTGCAGCGTCGTGACCAGAGTATCACATCACCGGCAAAACGGGCTCTGGCTCACTATTTCTGGTCTTTCTTGAAGTCCAGTGAGCAGGAATTGATGCAGTAGCGCAACCCGCCAGCGCTGCTTGGCCCGTCGGGAAAGACATGACCCAGGTGCGCCCCACATTTGCGGCAGTGCACCTCGGTCCGACGCATGAAATGCGAGTTGTCGTCTTCGGTCTCCACGGCAACGGCTGCCGCGGGACGTGTGAAGCTGGGCCAGCCCGTGCCCGAGTCGAACTTGTCCGTCGACGAGAAGAGAGGCTCCCCACACACGACACAGCGATACATCCCCTGTTCGTGGTTGTCCCAATACGCGCCTGTAAATGCACGCTCCGTTCCCTTCTCCTGCGTGACGTGATACTGCTGCGGCGTTAGGCGAGTGCGCAGATCAGCCTCGTCCTTCTTGATTGTATCGGTCATCGGTGCTCCTGAATTTCGTTAGGTGTCATGGTACGGCGCTCGCCGTGCCGCTGCGTCGCGGGTCAGCAGCCGCCGTTGCCCTGCCATTGTCGAGCACGATGAGAGCCCCGTAGCCCATGCGCAATTCACCCTTGAACGAGATCGGGTTGAGTTTGTATCCCAGTTGCTTCAGTGCACTCATCACGTTCGGCGACAGACCATCCTCTACATCAACGGACGGCACGCCATCGGCGGCACTTCTGAACGACGGCAGAAAGCGTGGAAGCTCGATGGCCTGCTGTGCATCTAGGCCGAATTCGATCACGCCGACGATCGACTGATAAACCGCCGAAGTGATCCAGGCGTTCCCGGCCGCACCCACGGCGATCCGCGGCGTGCGCGAGGCCCCCGTCCCTCGGTAGACGATTGTCGGCGCCAGCGTACTCCCGTGACGCGCGTGCGCCAGTCGTGCGCCATACGCGGCGGGATCAGACGCGTACGAACCGAGCTTGTCGTTGTACAAGAAACCAAGTCCGGGAGTGACGTAAAAATTCCCACCCCACGTTCCCAATGTTTGTGTCACGGCCACGACGTTCCCCGCGCTGTCCGAAACCACGAACGCTGTGGTCCCCTGCGGGCGCTCTTCGTCGCGCGGATCAAACTCCACACCTCCGCTCGAACTGGTCATCGGCTGTCCGCACCTGAGCGTGTCGCCGCTCGTCACTCGCGGATCGAGCGCGCGGCCGGCGTCGTAGCAGCGCCAGCGGACGCGTGCGGTGTCTTTACTGGTGAAGGGTTCGGTGTTCGTCGCCCATAACGAGGGGTCCGCGATGCGACCCCGCGATGATGGAACGAGCTGCCACGCCGAGAGCATCGCGTGCAGTGTCGCGGCATCGTCGGTGTAGCGTTTCGGCGCCGGGAAATGTTCCAGCAGGTTGAGTTGTGCCGCGAGTGTGCTGCCGCCGCTGGCGGGAGGCGCGCTCGAGAAGATCGTGTGGCCGCGATAGGTCGTTGTCACCGGCTCACGTTCGGCGGCGAAGTAGCGCGACATATCCGTTAGGCGGATCGCGTTTCCTTTCCCGCGCAGATCTTCGACCATGCGACGGGCGACTTCCCCCTTGTAGAAGCCTTCGGCGCCACGCGCGGCGATCTGCTCGAGCACCCACGCGAGATCCGGGTTCCTGAGCGTGTCGCCGGCGTTCAGCGGTTTGCCGTTGCGGAAGAAGAGGGCGCGGCTGCTTTCGTATTTCGCATAACGATGCTGTTCGAGATTGAGCGTCGTGGCGAAGCCATCGGAGATCACGAAGCCGTTTCTCGCAGCGCGGATCGCCGGCGCAAGGAGCTCGGCCCACGTTAGGCGCCGAGAGCCGTGTTGCGTCCACGCTTTATGCATCCCCGCGACGGTCCCCGGCACCATGGGAAGCACCGGGCCGTCGGATGGAAGTCTGCCGCCGACGAGCAGCCCGGCGTTCAGGAGCGACGCTTCCTCCGGTGCCTGCGACATGAACTCGATGAGGGAGGGCGCGCCGGCCCCGGCGCGATGGATGAGCATCTCGCCGTAGCCCCCGACGCCGCTGGCGTCCGGCTCGACAACGCCTAACGCGAAGGAGACCGCCACGGCGGCGTCGATCGCATTGCCGCCCTTCGCCAGAATCTCGGCTCCGGCGGCCGTGGCGACCGGGTGCGCGCTGGATACGGCCCCGCGACCCGTCGCGGGTTCGGCGTACGTCGGACGCTCTCGCAGCGCCTCGTGCAGGACGAGATCCAGCACGGAATCGTTAGGCGCACTCATGGCGCGCGGCC
>JBFMFA010000094.1:0-8652 GCA_040753195.1 Gemmatimonadota bacterium
CGAGTGTGAAGGTGGCGGAGGGGCCAGTCGCGAATGGTGACCATCCATGCGACCACCCCCATGGTTTATCGGCGGCAGCAACGGACGGGATTTCGAAGTCCAGATTCAGCGGACGCTGCGCATTGAGCACGGTCGGCCTCGCGGCACAGATCGCGGTTGCGGCGATGGCGATCAGTACGCGATACGGCCGTGATGTTACCTGAACCATGCGTTCACCGAGTGGCGGTCGACGACACCGAGCCACATAACGAGTGCGCGCAGGTTTTGTACAAAGTTGCTCTGGCGCTGTCATCTACATGTGTTGTAGTTAACGATCATGCGTGTGCAGTGTTGACCTGCGCGCTCGAGTACGGCAACGTGGCGCCGTGCGGAAACGTCGCGACTGCGTTCACGGCATCGAGAGATCTTGGTCCATGACCCGTCGACTCGCCAGTGTTTGCGTGATATCAATCGCTGGTTTGTGCTGCAACGATGCGGCCGCCGTCGACATCGACTACTCGGATCCGGCCGCGATCGGCGCCGAGCAAGCCATCGTCTTTGTCGGCGTCCACGTGGTACCGATGCACACTGCGTTGATTCTTGCAAACCAGACGGTCATCGTGCGCGATGGTCGTGTCGAAAGCATCGGTGCTGCCGCGCAAACGAGTGTACCACCTAACGCGTCGGTGATCGACGGACGCGGGCGCTATCTCATGCCCGCGCTCATTGACATGCACGCGCATGTGCTGGAAGCCGATCTGCCCGCATATGTCGCCAACGGCATTGGGACGATCCGCAACATGTGGGGGACGCCGAGTGTCGCACGCCTAACGCGCGAGATTGCGGCCGGGACGCGCCGCGGACCAACCCTTATCTCGGCGAGTCCCGGTCTGGACGGTGTTCCGCCACAGTGGCCACTCACGCAAATCGTCACTGTGCCGGACAGTGCGGCGGACCTGGTACGCGCCCAGGTCGCTGCGGGGTGGCCGTTCCTGAAGGTGTATACCAGGTTGAGCGCCGCGGTCTTCGATGCCGTCATGCAATCGGCGCGGGAGCAGGGCATAGCACCGATCGGGCATGTGCCGCTGGCCGTGGACGTCCGCCACGCCCTAACGAGCGGGATGCGGTCCATCGAGCACCTGACGGGGTACGACCGTGCGGTGAGCCGCACCAGCAGTGGCGGCACATTCGGCTGGGTGGACGCAGATCGATCGCGTTATGCGGAGCTCGCGACCGCCACCGCCGCGGCACCCGTCTGGAACTGCCCGACCCTGGCGATCTTCGTGGCGCTGTCGCGCCAGCATTCGCAAGGCGATCGCGAGCGCCTGATCGCCAATCGCCGGGCGTTCGTGCTGGAGCTGGCGCGGCGCGGGGGAGGGCGGCTGCTCGTCGGCACGGATGCCGGGATCGACATCGTCGCGCCAGGCACCTCGATTCATGATGAGCTGGCCGAGTTTGTTGCCGCGGGCCTAACGCCGTTCGAGGCACTGCGCGCGGCAACGTCGGACGCGGCGCGCTTCCTCGCACGGACGGATCTCGGCGTCGTCGCGACTGGAGCGGTGGCGGACCTGCTGCTCGTAGAGGGAGATCCCCTCCGCGATGTTCGCAACGTGCGTCGCATGAGCGGCATCGTGTTGCGCGGATCGTGGACCGCGACGCCGGATGCGCGTCCGTAGTCACACGTCGCTGCGGCAGACATTCGCCGTCATGGCGCTCGCCGCCGCATGCGGCGGCGGGTCAACGCCGGTTGATGTCACGCCAGTCCCTCGCGACGGCGCGACCTATGTCCCGCAGGGCGACTGGCGAGTGGCGGAGCCAGAGCAGGTCGGCATCGACGCATCGGCCATCGCCCGCCTAACGCGGCACCTCGCGTCGAATGAGATTCGCGGACTCAGTTCACTCCTCATCGTCCGCGAAGGATATCTCGTAACCGAGCGCTACTTCAACGGCTCTTCGCGTGACGACGTGCACACCATGCAGTCCGTCAGCAAGAGCGTGACGTCGCTCGTCACCGGCATCGCCGTGGATCACGGCCGCGTCGATCCGGAGGCTCGCGTCTTCACTATTCTGCCGGCGTATGGGGATCTCGCCGCCAGTGACACGCGCAAGCAGAGCGTAACCCTGCGACATCTGCTGGAGATGCGCGCCGGGATCAACTTCTACGAACAGCCGTATTCCGGGTCACCGCTCGAGCAGTTGAACAACTCGCGCGACGACTGGGTGCGCATCGCGTTGCAACCCGCCATGAATGCAGCCCCTGGCGACCGATGGCAATACAACAGCGGCGGCGTCATCGTGCTGGCGGCCGCGGTGCAGCGCCTAACGGGAACTCCCTTCGATGAGTTCGCCCGCACGCACCTTTTTCGCCCGATCGGCATCACCAGCGAGCGCTGGTATCGGTCACCGTTTGATGGACTGCCGCACACGGGCGGCGGCTTGTCGCTGCGCGCCGTCGATCTCGCGCGGATTGGCTATCTCGTGCTGCGCGAAGGGCGTTGGGGCCAGGCGAACGTCGTGTCGCGCGCCTGGCTGGATGCGTCGTTGACGCCTGCGTCGTCGGGCGTCGCTGGCTTCGGTGGTCGACGCGCGGACTATGGCCGGCTCTGGTGGCTGTATCAGCTGGACGCGAATGCGCCGTTCTCATGGCAGAATGCGGTGTTCACTGCCATCGGGAATCTCAATCAATGGCTCTTCGTGGTGCCGCGTCTCGATCTCGTCGTCGTGGTGACAGGCGCGAGCAACGAGTCGTCGCCGGCGTCCTTCTTTTTCAGCGACATCCTGCCGGCCGTCAGGCCGCTGGACTGACGGCGCTCGGCGCGCACGCAACCCAAGAGGTGCAACCCTGGGGCGGCTCTGCCCGTCCAACCTGCCAAGCGCAAAAGTGCTTCTTCACGCGGAGGCGAGGTGGCGCTCGTGCTCGTTAGGGTTTGCCTCATAGGAGTGTCGGTCGGAACGGTGAGCGCAAGCGCGCAAACTGGCAGCTTCATCGCGACGCTGGGCACCGACACGCTGCAGATCGAACGCTTTGAGCGGACGGGCGATCGTTTCACCGGAATCGTCGTTACGCGCTCGCCTCTGACGCGCGTCATGCGATACACGCTGACCGTCACCTCCGCCGGCCATCCCTTGCGCTATGAAATCACAACGCTGCGCGCTGACGGCACGCCGCTGCGCCACAACGGGGCTGCAGGCTCCATAACCTGGCATTCAGACAGCGTGACGCGCGAGACGCTTAGAGATGGAACACTAACGAGCCAGCGGATTGCTACTCCCGAGAGTGTTATTCCCGGACCAGGCGTGCCATTTCTCGGGACGCCGTTCTTACTGTACGAGCTTGCACACGCTCAGGCTCGACGCGCCGCGGCCGGGGGACCGGAATCTGCCTGGCACCTTCTGACGATGAATGCGCAGCAGATGCAGCCTCAGCGGGTGAAAGTGTGGCTGGTCGGAGCAGACTCGGCAGAGTCGGACTACTTCGGTGTCGCACGCATCGGGCACAGGTTCAACGCGCGCGGGCAGCTGCTGCGCTCCGATTGGTCGCAATCCACGTACAAGTACGCTGTGCGGCGCGGGACTGACATCGACGTCCTTGCCTTGGCGCGCGAATGGGACGCGCGCGATCGCGCCGGAAAGGCGGTGGGTCCGCTGTCTCTCCCTGACACGGTTCGCGCGACGATTGGGAGCGCGAATCTGACTGTAACGTACTCAAGGCCCGCCAAACGGGGGCGTGTCATCTGGGGGGCCTTGGTCACGTGGGATCAGGTGTGGCGCCTCGGCGCCGACTATGCGACGCATTTGACGACCACGGCTGACCTGACGATTGGTAACCACGTTCTGCCGGCAGGGCGCTACACGCTATGGATGCTCCCGTCACAGCATGGCGAGTCGATGCTGATCATCAACAGCCGAACAAACATCTTCGGCACGCAATACAGTCCCACAACGGATGTCGTCCGCATTCCGCTCGAGCGGGCGCCGCGACGTGAGATGGTTGAGCGGTTGTCGCTGGCCGTCGAGAACGATCGTCTGTGGATCCGCTGGGATGACGCGGAGTATTCGGCGCCGATCGCGGTGAGGTAGTGCAGTCGGTTTAACGACAGCCAAAAGACGATGACCGGACGACAGGATAATCCGGATGCGACTTCTGTCGATGAGGCGAATGTCATCGCTTGAAACCGAACAAGAGTGGATGTAGTTGCAGTTATCCGGTCATCCGGTCATTCGGTCATCGTTCTTTTGTTTGTCACCTAACGGGGCATGACGACACCGGAGGGACACCGAATCCTCCGAGTAGCCAAAAGGAAAGGCGCCGCGAGATTTCTCGCGCGGCGCCAACCCTCACGTCAGCCGATCACCGCACGTAGGTGATGAACGGGAGATCCTCCCCGCCCGGCAGCAGATGGAACCATGGCGACGGCTGTTGCCGGTATCCTGCGCCGCGCGCATACGAGTCACCTGCAGGTCCTTTCGAGATCCCGCAGTTCGACCACACGCCGAACGGGCGGATGGCCGACAGCTCGATGGCGTACTGCGTGTTCGCCAGCAGCTTTATCCCGTTAGGCGAGGTGATCGGGTTGTACACCTGGATGAGGCTGAACGAACCCGTGCGAGTCGTCGGCAGGTTCTGGACGACACCGCCCCAGATGACAGGACCCATGAAGTGGTACTTCTTGATGACCACCGACAGTTTGGCGCCCGCCGGGCAATGCACCGGGAAGGCCACGTAGCCGAGGTAACGATCAGCAGTCGGCATGAAGGTCTGACCGACCACGTTATCGAAGCCATACGGCCCGATCTCCCACGCACCACGCGTGGGCTCGGCGATCGGCTGCTGCTCGCCCGGCAGCCACGGTGGCGGCCCAATGGTGATCAGGCGTGCTTCACCATAACGACCTTCGCTCGTCGCGCGGATCATCGCGTTGCCGGCTGCGATGCCCGTGACGATGCCGGTGTTGCTCACTGTTGCGAAGGTCACGTTCGTGGAGCTCCAGGTGATCGCGCGGTTTGTCAGCTGATAGCCTCTGGCGTCATAGAGCCACACCCAGGCTTGCATCTGCTGTCCGACGCCTAACGTGTCGGGAACGAGCCTCACGATCACGCTGGCAATTGGATCGGTGCTCCAAGCGACCGTGACCGCCGTGTGCACGCGCCGTCCTTCGACGTCGGCGGTCACCGTTGCTGTGCCTGCGTTGACGCCCAACGCGACGCCTGCGCTGGGCACGCTCACAATCGCAGCATCGGTGGTGTACCACACAACGTCTCGATCCGTTAACAGGGCGCCGCGTCTGTCCTTGATTTCAAGCGTTAGGTTCGCCGACTGTGCGACGAACAACGCAAGCGTGCTCGGCGTCAGCGAAACCGATGCGATGGCCGCCTTCACGACCTTGATTTCAATCGTGGCGGTGAAGCCGTCGCACGCCGCAGTCAGTTTGGCTGTGCCCGCCGCGATTCCAGTTACCTCGCCGTTCGCGTTCACAGCGGCGATCGCGGGCTTATCGCTGGACCATGTGGCCGCGCGATCAGTCAGCACACCGCCGACTTTGTCGTAGATCACTGCCGCGGCGACGATCGTCTCGCCGACTTCGATTGTCGCGTTCGCAACCGTTACGGTCAGCGAGCCGACGGGCGACGCCTTGATCAGGATCTTGACGGTGTCCGCTACGACACGGGTCCCGTTCTGAATCGTTCGAGCAACGATGGCCACCGGAGCAGCACCCGGTGCGACAGCTGTGACCAGCCCGTTGGCACTGACAGTCGCCAGTGCGGGATTATCGGACAGCCACGTAATCGGCGCGGTCACAATCGCGCCGCCATCGCGCACTGTAGCAACAAGCTGTGCCGTCTTGCCCACTTCGAGCTCTGCGGGTCGCGGCGCCATGCCGAGCGTCCACGGGGCGACGACTGTGACCGCGACCTGCGCCTCTGCGTTCTGCGCCCGCGCCCTGATGAGCGCCGTGCCTAACGCCAAACCGGTCACCTCACCATCGTCCGACACACTGACGATCGACGGAGCCTCGGAGAGCCAGTTCACGTCAGCCTGCGAAACCACGTTCCCCGCCGCATCCATCGGCCGCGCCTCGAGCTGCGCCGTTTCACCCAGAACCATCGTCATCGACGCCGGGACAATGACCGCGTCCACCGCGCCAACGCCGACATTGAGAGCGGCGATGCCCGTGATGCCATCAATGGTAGCGCGCACTTCAGTGGTGCCGAAAGCGATCGCGGTGATCAGGCCGGTCTCGGAAACCGTCGCGATTTGTGGGTTTTCCGTGATCCATGCGATCGGACGCCCTTCAACCTTAGCGAGCGAACCGTTGCGTGCGACTGCCTTGAGCTGCAGCGTCTTTCCCCGCACGACGTTGGCGGGGTTCGGCTCCACGACGACCGTTCGCACATCGCCGGCCGTCACCGCGATGCTGGCCGCGGCGAGCTTGCTTGGATCAGCGACGGACTTGGCGTTGATGACCGCCGTGCCTTCGGCGACGCCAATGACTTCGCCGTCGTCGGAGACGGTTGCCACGTTAGGCGCGCTTGACACCCACGTGACCTCAGTCGACGTGCGTGCGCCGGCTGTCGTGACAGTTGCCGTCAGTTGGACGGACTGTCCTATTTCGATTGTGGCAGCAGCCGGTGCGACGGCCACGGCACGAACTCGCGCGGGCGCCACGACTTCGTCATCGTTGCAGCCTAACGCGAGGAACGCGCTCACAGCAGCTACGACCAACGCGCGATGGCGTCGCGTGTTGACCTTGCGCTGAAGGGCGCGGACCGCAAACGGCGTGGATCCGGCGCTGCGCCAGACTCCAACTCTCCGTTTCATAACTCACCCCTCCTCTGGCCTCGTGCTGGCCGCGCACACGCGCGGGGCAGGGCTTAGGGACAAGAATGAGCGTCCGCGGGAACTCGCACAGTCAGGTGACCTGTATCACACAGGTAAGGCAATGTGCCACAATTCGCATGCGTGTCGTGACGAAAACCTAACGCTTGGGTGCGGGTTTTCGCAGAAGGCTCCGTCAGTTCTGCGCGACCGCCTTAACCGTCGGGTACTTGATGCCTAACTGTTCCAGGTATGTCGGATACTTCGACGGGTCGTAATAGTGCTTGCGCATCTCCGGCCGATACCGCGCCATGATGTCGGCGTTGAGCCAAATCGCCGGCTGATCGACTGGCCTCAGGAACGACGTGTATTTGATGTCTTTCGTTTGCACGTTTCTGAAGTAGTCCCACGCATCCGCGAGAACCTGCGGCTTGAGCATGAGATCGAGCAGCGTCAGCGCTTGCACTTTGGCCCCCGTCAGCGCGCCCTTGTGCGCGATCGGTGTTGCCATGGCGATCGCGTTCGCCCAGTTGTGCCCTGGCCCGCCCGGGATATTGGATGGGAAGCGCAGCGTTACGGTTGGCATGTTCCAGGAAATGTCGCCGATGTCATCCGACCCGCCACCGAGGAAGGGCGCGTTAGGGTTCGGCGTGGCCAGGTCGCGCACGCGCGTCGACAACCCCTCCTCTTCGACGCCTAACTCCTTCTGCAGCGCTTTGGCGAGTGTAGCGTCGTTATCGTCCCACGCCGGAAGGCCCACCCGTTTGATATTTGCGTGCGTCGCCTCCGCGATCGCTTTGTTCATGTGCTGATTCCACGCCGACCCGAGGATCATCATCGTATCGACCTGCGTGTCGGTCATCAGCGCCGCTCCCTGCGCAATGCGCTTCGCCGCGTCGAAGTTCTCCATGACATGCTTGTAGTCACGCTCGCGGATATAGAACCAGATGGATGCGGTTTGCGGCACAACGTTAGGCTGATCGCCGCCGTCCGGGATGATGTAGTGTGATCGCTGACCGGGTTGTAAGTGTTCACGCCGATACTCCCACGCCTGCGCCATAAGCATCACCGCGTCCAGCGCCGACTTCCCACGCCACGGAGCGCCCGCTGAGTGTGCCGTCTGACCGCGGAAGCGAAATTCCACAGACACCATCGCGCTGCCACCATTCCCCCATGAAACACCGAGATCGCTGGACACGTGCGTGAACAGATTCGCGTCCACGTACTTGAACAGTCCGGCTCTCACATAATGCGCTTTCGTCGCCAGTTGCTCTTCGGCGACTCCCGGCCAGAGAACGAGCGTCCCGGGGATCTTCTCTCGCTCCATGATCTCTTTCACAGCAAGCGCGGCCACGATGTTCACAGCCTGGCCTGAGTTGTGGCCTTCACCATGTCCCGGCGCGCCGGTGACCATTTGATCGCGATATCCAACGGCCGGCTTTTGACT
The DNA here is from genome assembly GCA_040753195.1 of Gemmatimonadota bacterium. Lineage (GTDB taxonomy): Bacteria > Gemmatimonadota > Gemmatimonadetes > Gemmatimonadales > Gemmatimonadaceae > DASYRX01. Next base: position 8,244 of record JBFMFA010000094.1, read on the forward strand.
CGCCTGCGGAATGCCGTCGATGTCCGAGCCTAACGCGATGACGGGTTTCCCCGACCCCCACTTGGCGAGCCACGCGGTCGGGATGCCGGCGACACCGCGTTCGATGCTGAAGCCGTTGCTCTCCAGGATGCCCGTGAGATACTTCGACGTTTCGAATTCCTGCATGCCGAGCTCGCCGAACGAAAAGAGCATGTCGACGATCTCCTGAACCATCTTCGCGCGCCCTTCGACCTTGCTCAGCGCCTCGTTCTTGAGTTTCTCGAGACGAGGATCGGGTTTGGGCGGCGCTGTACGAGCAGCCTGCGCGTGAGCGGACGAGAGCGCTGCACAGATGGCAAGGCCGGACGCGAGGAAGCGGAGCATCGGTAGTATAGAGGTCTAAGGTCTAAGGTCTAAGGTCTAAGGTCTA
>JBFMFA010000095.1:0-8580 GCA_040753195.1 Gemmatimonadota bacterium
GATGAAATCCAGAATACTCCCGGTCGTTTTTTTGCGAGCGGCGCGCGCTTCGGGCGTGCCCCCTGCTCCAAACAGCTGATCGAACGCCACGCGCGGATCGCGAATCATCGGCAGTGGTTCCGTCGGTGACGCCCAGCTGATTGTGTCCGTGTAGGCGCACGAGTAGCCGTACGCGCACCCGCCCGCGCGATCCACCGGCTCGATACAGAGTTGCATCGACGGGATTGGCGTATCCTGCCCGAACCGCTGCGCAAACATCTGGTCCAGTGACGTGCCAACGTAGATGTCGGAGCTTTCCGTTTGCGTCGGATGCGACTGCGTCAGGAAAACGGCGCTGGACCGGAAGTGATCGCCACCGATCTCCTCCGGCTTGTACGCCTCGGCCATGCGCACATCCGTGTTGCTGATAATCGTTAGGTGCTTGCGATACGGCTCCAAGGGAAGCAGCGCCGTTGGCGACAGGTCGAAGGCGCTCCCCGCCGCGGCCGGCGACCACCAGTTCTGCGACGACCCGAACGGGCTGCATCCCGCGGCCCCGTGCACCATCTCGATGCAAATCAGACGCGTGGCATTGGTCGGCGATCGGCGCCACATGCTGCGCACGGGAACCATCGCCTCGAGATACGGCAGCGCCACCATCGCCCCCATTCCCTGCAAAAATGTCCGGCGAGGAAGCTGCTTTCCGCTGATGTACATCCTCTATTCTCCTGTGGCTGCCGTTCGCGGTTAGTCTTTGTTGCCTTCGTCGACTGCTTCGACCTTCTGCATACGGAATGCTGGGCTATTAACGACGCCCATGATGTACGATCCGATACGGTGGTTGTCTGCCGCCGCGGTCCTAACGATGGCGCGCACCGTCGGCATGTCGAAGTACTCGACGCGCCGGCCGAGCCCGTACGCCATCAGGTTGCGTGTGAACGTTCGCAAGAGTGACTCCTGCTTGTTCAGGAGCGCCGTGCGCAGGTCCGCTGGACTCGCCACTGGGGTGCCATCCCACAGTTCACTGCGCGGATCCACCGGCTGGCCGTTGTCACGCATGCGCCATCGCCCGGTAACGTCGTAATTCTCGAGCGCCAGGCCGATCGGATCCATCATGCGATGACACGCGTTGCACGTCGGATTACTGCGGTGCTGCTCCATGCGCTCGCGCACCGTTAGGCCTCGGCCGTCACTCGACGACGCCGTCGCTTCGAGGTCCGGCACGCCGGGCGGCGGCGGCGGCGGCGGGCTGTGCAGGAACACCTCCATCACCCACTTCCCGCGATCGACCGCCGATGTCCGCGTAGCGTGCGACGTGAGCGTGAGGATGCTCGCGTGTCCCAGCAGGCCGCGACGCTGCGGGTCGCTGTACGCCACGCGCCGGAACTGCTGGCCAGCGATGTTGGGCACGCCATAGTGCACGGCGAGCCGCTCGTTCATGAACGTGTAGTCGGCGTTCCACAGCTCGAGTACGCTGCGATTCTCGCGCACCAGATTCTGGAAGAAGACTTCGGTCTCGCGACGCATCGCGCGGCGCAGCTGTTCATCGAAGTCCGGGTACTGCCTAACGTCAGGCTGCACCTTGTCCAGGTCCTGCAGGCGCAACCACTGCGCGGCAAAGCGCGTAGCCAATGCCTCCGCGCGCGGATCCACGAGCATGCGGCGCACCTGGCGTTCGAATACAGCTTTGTCTGAGAGCTTCCCCGCGCTCGCCAGCGAAAGCAACTCGTGATCGGGCGGCCCCGACCAGAGGAAGAATGCAAGTCGTGAAGCGAGGCCGACGTCGGAGATGCGGTAAGTATCCGAGTTCGTCGGCGCGCGCGCCGGTTCGAAGCGGAAGACGAAGTCCGGACTGGCCAGGATAGCCTGCAGCACCGTGCGCACGCCGGTCTCGAACCCGCTCGCGCCGCCCGGCGCCGCAGCTTGGTCGTACAACGCCATAAGCGCTGACACATCGCGGTCTGTCATCGGCCGCCGATACGCCGCGGCGCCGAGGCGCGTGGCGATCTGCTGCGCACAGGCGCGGTCCGCGTTAGGCGACGGCGGCCGGCAGGTGAAGATGCGCTGACGCACCGGCGATTCCGAGACTCCGGATACCACTTCGGGTCCGCTGATGACCAGGTCGCGCAGGTGAGGAATCAAGGAGAATCCGTATGCCGTCGCCGTGGAAGTGCTGTTCAGCGACCACTTGAGCGGCGAGATGAGGTCTTGCGCCACGCCCTGGAAGCTCGGCGGCACAAACGCCGCGGACACGCGATGCGGACCGGCTGTGACCTTGATCGGTTCCGTCAGCATGCTCGCGCCATTTGGATCGCCGGCATGCATGAAGCGGTCGATGTCGAGCAATGCCACACGTTCGCCGTCGATCGAAATCTCCATCTTCTCGCCGCGAGCATTCCCACCGGCGAATGCTCCCGTTGTTTCGTGGAAGAAGACGACGCGGAAGACGTACGAGCCGTCGGCTGGGAACGTATGCTCGACCGACAATCCACCGCGGGTTCCGAAGGGCGCCCCTTCGACGTGCTCTGACTGTGATGCCGTGCGCGGGACGCTGTAGGTCGCCGAGCGCGAGGTGGCGCGTGGATCACCGACGGCGAGCCAGCTGATTTCGCTGGCCGCTCGCAAGTACGCATCGAGCAACGTCGGCGACAGGACTTGCACGTCGGCGATGTTGTCGAAGTTCTCGCTCTGTGTGTCAGGCGGGAGATAGGCCTCGGGATCGATCTCGAGCCCCAGCAGGTCTTTCACGGCCCGCGCGTATTCGGCGCGATTCAGACGCTGGAAGGTGCGGCCCCCTGGGTTGGGGTGGGCCGCAGCGGCGGAGTCGAGCTGCGACTCGAGTGCTGTCAGCAGCGTGGTGAGGGAATCGCCCTGGGGACGTCGCTGCCCCGGAGGTGGCATCATCCCGGAGAGCAGCTTGGCTACCACCTTCTCGGCGATATCAGGCGACTGCTGCGCGGCACCCGCATCGAACTTTGCGAGGGAGAGGTTGCCGTTTTTCCGCTGATCGTTGTGACAGCGCGAGCAGTATGTCTTTACGACCTCATTTAAGGCGGCTGACGAAGCGCGAGGTGTGAGATGCGAGGCGCCAGCGGTGGAGTGGGTTGACCTTGCGATGGCACTTTGGCGCGCGCTCTGAGGTGCGGGCTGTGACCGCTGGGCTTCGAGGCCGAACGGCATGAGGAGCAGCAGCGCTGCACCGCCGAGGACTTTCATTAGAGAGCCTCCAAAGAGCGATCGACGCAATACGCCTAACGTCGTGTCAGCGTTGGCGTTTGCGCGTTTTATCGCCAGAACCAAATTGCGTCCACATCAGCAACTTGCGCAAGTCGTTACAGGGACTGATCCTATGCGCATGCGGCCGGGGTTACAGCGCGTCCTTCTGATCGGCATTTTGAGCCTGGGGAGTGTCACGTCCGTGGCGGCCCAGGCTGCCGCTGCGTCTTTGGACTCGACCGTGACGGAGGCCCAGCTGACAGCGTACGCCAAGGCCTATCCGGGGATTGCCGCGGCGCGGGATTCCGCACATGCCCATTTTGCCTTGTCGCGGAACAAGACGGATGAGTTGCAGCGGGAGCTGCGCGACGGGCTCAAAAAGCAGATCGAACAGATTCTGCAGGCGCAGGGTTTAACACAGGACGCGTACACGCGAATCACATTCGTGATCAGCCGCGACGAAGCGCTGCGCAAGCGTTTCGACGAACTGCTTGCCGCGGCGGCACCGAAACCTCGTTAGGCGATGTGCCGTGCGCGTCCCATCTTTCTCGAGGGACTGACCAGATGTGCCGCAATATCAAGACACTCGCGAATTTCGAGCCGCCCGCCACGAACGACGAAGTGCGCGCCTCGGCCCTGCAGTTTGTTCGCAAGATCAGTGGAACGACGAAACCATCGAAAGCGAACGAAGCGTTGTTCAATCAGGCGGTGGACGACATCACGCACATCGCCCGCCACCTGATTGACGCGTTTGTGACGAACTCGCCGCCGCGGAACCGCGACGAGGAGATCCGCAAACTCAAGGAGCGCTCGCTGCGTCGCTTTCCGAAGGAGCAAGCGCGCGCCTCATGAGTCGTTAGGCAGTTTCCGGCCTCCTATCTCCCCCAACATGCTGAAAGTCCCTGTCCGAGTGACGGTCGTGCTGGCTCTGGGCGCAGGGCCGCTCGCTGCGCAACCAGCTGATAGCTTGCGTCTCGCCGTCAACCGCGTCTTCGCGCCGTGGACCAACAGTGACGGACCTGGCTGCGCTGTGGGTGTCAGCCGCGATGGTAACGTCGTCTTTCAAAACGGCTACGGCATGGCGAACCTCGAGACGGACACGCCGATCACCGCGAATTCGGTTTTCCATGTCGCCTCGGTGTCCAAGCAGTTCACCGCGATGGCGATCATGCTGCTCGCGCGAGAGGGCAAGCTGTCGCTCGACGACGACGTTAGGCGTCATCTCCCGGAGCTCCCTGACTACGGCCACAAAATTACGATCCGTCATCTGCTCCAGCACACCAGCGGACTCCGCGATCAATGGGACTTGCTGTTCATGGCACGCGGACGCTTCGAAGAGAACCGCATCAATGAAGATGACGTCCTCGAAATCGTCACACGACAAAAGGCCCTGAACTTCACGCCGGGAGCCGAATACGTATACAGCAACACCGGCTATACGCTCGCCGGAACAATCGTTAGGCGCGTGAGCGGGAAGTCGCTGCGTGACTTCGCCGACGAGCGCATCTTCAAGCCGCTCGGCATGACGAACACACACTTTCACGACGACTATACGATGGTCGTGAAAGGGCGTGCCGCCGGATACGCCCGGGGCAGCGATAACAAATGGCACGTGAGCCTGCCTAACTATGACACGTACGGGGCCACGAGTCTCTTCACCACCGTCGGCGACCTCCTCAAGTGGGAAGCCAACGTATGGAAGCCGACCGTCGGCGACGAACCCATGCTGCGTGAGATGCGTACCAGTGCCACCCTCACCAGCGGCGACAGCACGGGCTATGGACTTGGGCTGTCCACCGAGGTGTACCGCGGCGCGCGTCTCATCGGGCATGGCGGCGCCGATGCCGGCTACCGCACTTATCTCGGACGCATGCCACTGCACACGCTCGGCGTCGTCGTCCTGTGCAATGCCGCCACTGCAAATCCCGGCGCCTTGGCACGGGGTGTTATCGATGCCTACATCGGCGACAAACTGACGCCCGTCTCTTCGCCGGCTCGACCCACGGTGAGCATCCCGACGGGGCAGCTCGCTCGTTACGCCGGCATTTACGTCAACCCCGTAACCGGCGCTCCGATGCTGCTGACACTGCGACGCGATACGCTCATCGTGGGACGCACGGTCGGCCCCGCGCTCGTTCCCATCAACGAGCGCACGTTCCGGCTGGGCACTGTGACGGAACTGGAGTTCACGCCTAACGGTGATCTCATACAGACAGTGCGCGCCTGGCCTCATCCCCGGCCTGTCACGCTGAAACGCCATGAGCCCAGCAAGCTCTCACGTGCAGACCTCGACACGTTTGCCGGCACCTACTACAGCGAGGAACTCGGCAGCACGTGGACGGTGAAAGCCACTGATAGCACGCTCGTGCTCAGAACGCGCGGTGGCGCGGAGCGCACAGTGAGAGCCACGTATGGAGACGTGTTCCTCGGCGACTTTCTTCTCGCGTTCACGCGTGACCGCCAACGCAAAGTGGATGGCATGCTGATGAGCACGGGTCGCGTGCGCAACGTACGTTTCGTGCGAGCACTGAAATGACGACGCGCATCCTCCCTGCGATGTTGATCGCGTCGGCCGTCGCTGCGGCACAGAGCGCACCGCCCGCCGCCGATCGCATCGACGCCGTCGTGCGCGCGGAGATGGAACGCCAGAAGGTCCCCGGCGTCGCCATTGGCATCGTGAGGAAAGGCGTCGTCGTCAAAGCCCGCGGGTACGGATTTGCGAACGTGGAGCACCGCGTGCCGGTTACGGCGGAGACCATTTTCCAGTCGGGATCCGTTGGCAAGCAGTTCACGTCGGCGGCTGTCATGCTGCTCGTTGAAGACGGCCGCATCGCGCTGGACGATCCGATCACGAAGTTCTTTCCGGAGTCACCGGCAACCTGGCGCCCCATCCTCGTGCGGCATTTGCTCACGCACACTTCGGGGATACCGGACTACACGACCAGCAGCTTCGACTATCGCCGCGACTATACTGAAGACGAATTGGTGAAGATGGCCTTCGGCCTAACGCTGGAGTTCGACGCGGGGGCGCGCTGGAACTACAGTAACACCGGCTACCTGCTCCTCGGTGCCATTGTTCGCAAGGCGTCCGGCAAATTCTACGGCGACGTGCTCGGGGAACGCGTGTTCGGGCCGTTAGGCATGAACACCGCGCGGGTCATCAGCGAGGAAGACATCGTCCCGCACCGCGCCGCCGGGTACCGGCTCGTCAGGGGAGAGCTCATGAACCAGGAGTGGGTTGCCCCTTCCTTGAACACCACTGCCGACGGCGCGCTGTACCTCTCGCTGAACGACATGCTCGCATGGGACCGCGGCCTGCGAGCAAAGTCGGTGCTGAAACCAGCGAGCTGGGAGCGCGTGTTCTCGCCCGTTAGGCTCAACAGCGGAAAGCCGTATCCGTATGGTTTTGGCTGGGCCGTCGCCGAGGAAGCCGGTCAGCCGACGCAGCAGCATGGCGGCGCCTGGCAAGGCTTTCAGGCCTTCATCGCGCGCTACCTCAGGGACGACCTCACAATCATCGTTCTGGCCAACCTCGCGGGCGCCGACACGGAGCGCTTTGTTGAGCTGATCGGCGCGACGTTCAATCCGCTCATTGCGCGCGCCGAGCTAAAGCCCATCGACGATAAGGAACCGCAGGTCGCCGAGCGCCTGCGTCGCCTCCTGCGTTCGGCCGCGGACGGAACGCTAACGCCAGCCGACTTTGCCTACGTGCGCGCCGGGTTCTTTCCGGATGCGGCCAACCATTACGCGCAGCTGCTCAAACCGCTCGGCGCTCCAGGCGCCTTCGTGCTCCTGGAGCGGGAGGAGCTTGGCGATGATCGCATCTTCCTCTACGAAGTCGCCTACGGCACCAAGCGGTTTCTCGTTAGGCTTGGGCTTGCACCCAACGAGAAGGTCTCGACCTTCAGCGTTCGAGCCAGGTAGTGCTGAAGCGCGCCCTGTTCGCGATTGTGGGTCTGGCTGGGAGTATGCTGCACGCCCAGGTCGCACCGGCGGGCAAAGGATTCCGTGCCGAGTACCTGGCCGAACTGTCGGTCGCGGAGGACCATATCGTTAGGCTCGCCACCGTAATCCCTGCGGAGCGGTATACGTGGCGGCCAGCACCCGGCGTGCGTTCCATCAGCGAAGTATTGCTGCACATCGCCAGCTCGCAGTTCAACCTCCCCGCCGTCCTCGGCGTCGATGCTGGAGCGTCCATGAAGCAGGCTGCCTTTGAGCGCTCCACGGCGAACAAGGATACGATCGTGGCGGCACTGAAAGCGGCCTTCGCGGCGACGCGTTCGGCGCTCGCGAAACTGAGCGACGCCGATGCCGAGCGAACCCTGGCATGGTTCGACGGCACCAACACGTATCGCGGCGTTTTGTACTTCATGGCTCGGCACACCGGCGAGCATACGGGTCAGCTCATCGCGTACGCGCGCACGATCGGCGTGGTGCCTCCCTGGAGCGAGCGTTAGGCGCGTTTACCGGTTCGCCATTTGGATGAAGTAGAAGACGTAAAAGACTGTCCAGACGACCAGATGCGCGGCCATCCACCTCCTGGGCTGTCGGTCTATGGATGCGCGAAAGATCCCGCGCACGACGGCGAGCAACGCGACGGGCGGAGCGATGCGGGCGATACGAGCGAACACGGTCCACAACAGGAGAGAACCTAACGAGTTGCCGAGCATTGTCGCACACCCAGCGTACACTTTGAGCGGGACACCGCCGAAGATGAGGAGCGGGGTGTACGGCAGGCCTTCGGCACGGAGCCTAACGGTTGTTTCCTGAATCAAAGTCTGACTGATCCCTGGAATCGCATCCAGCCAGCTGACATACGGCACCGCGACAACGGCGACGAGCACGTACACGATGACGACGGCCACGAGCGAGCCAAGAATCGACGACAGCCAGGCCACAACTCCGGCGCGCAGCGAAAACAGTGCAGCGAAGGTGATGTAGACATCAGGAACGATAAAGAAGACCACGCCTTCGGCAAAACCCCAGCCGAAGCCGACGATGCGAGCGGCGCGATCACTGCGCGCCAGGCGCAGGAGACCGTCGGCTGACACGTGTGAATCCGAAATAGAGCAACACCAGCGCGATACCCTGGATGACGTGGTAGACCGCGTTATGGTCGAAGTACACCGGGTGCAGCGCGATGCGCGTCTGCTGCGCGATCGCCGCCACGATCGACAGCACGAACGAAACGGCGACGAGTCCCCATCCCTGCACCCCGCTGCGCAGCGCCTGCAGCGCCGCGGCGATCAAAAAGAGAACGAGTGTGGGTCCATAAAAACGCACGATCGTACCATACGATTCGTCGACGAAGAGCACGACGTACGCAAACGCCAACGCATACGCCGCGACGAGCGTCCCCCTAACGATGCTCGACATCTGCCGCGC
>JBFMFA010000096.1:0-8580 GCA_040753195.1 Gemmatimonadota bacterium
ACTGAAACCGCTGTGGAGCGTCTTTCACGCCGTAGCCGTCGTAGTTGCGCAGCCAGACCGAGATGTCTTTGTAGTTGCCGGTGCGCTTGTCGTACCTGCCTAACGCGCCCATGTAGCAGCCGCCGTACGTGATATCGGGGTTTCGTGGATCGACGGCGATGTGCGCGTTTTCGCAGCCGGCGACCGCAAACCAGTCGCTTTCCCCGATCGCGCCGTTGTCCGAGCGGCTGGGAATTGAAATGGTGGAGTTGTCCTGCTGCGCCCCGTAGATGCGGTACGGCCACTGATCGTCCGTAATGACGTGATAGAACTGCGCGGTTGGCTGGTTGTAGATGCTGGACCACGTGGCGCCACCGTCCAGACTGACCGTGCCGCCGCCATCGTTGCCGTTGATGAGCCGGTTGCCATCGTTAGGATCGACCCACATCGCATGCGTATCTCCATGCGGCACGCGTACGCGGGTAAACGTGCGCCCCCCGTCGACGGACTTCCACACGGTGAGGTTCATCACGTACACGACGTTCGCGTCTGTAGGATCCGCCGTGAGCGTGGAGTAATACCACATGCGCACATTGAACTTCTGTTCGCCGTTGACGTGCTGCCACGTGTCGCCACCGTCGTCGGAGCGAAAGATGCCACCTAACGTGTCTTTCGCCTCGATGCTGGCGTAGATGCGATTCGGCATCGTGCGGGAGATGTCAATGCCGATGCGGCCGAGTGGAACGGTCGGCAGGCCCTCGTTATGCGTGATCTCCTTCCAGGTATCTCCGCCATCGGTGGTTTTCCAGATGCCGCTCTTTCCGCCGCCGGAGATCATGCTCCACGGTGTGCGCTGAAACTTCCACATCGCCGCGAAGAGGATGCGCGGATTCGTGGGATCCATCGTGATGTCGATCGCGCCGGTGCTATCGTCGACGAACAGCACCTTCTGCCATGTCTTGCCGCCGTCGGTGGTGCGAAACACGCCGCGCTCCGCGTTCGGCCCGAAGGCATGCCCCATGGCCGCGACGAAGACGCGATCGGGATTCCGCGGATCGATGCGGATCTGACCGATCTGATGCGTCTCGCGCAAACCTAACGACACCCACGATTGCCCACCGTCGGTGGAGCGGTACACCCCCGTACCGTATGTGAGATCTTCGCGGAGATCCTTCTCGCCCGTGCCGACGTAAATGACGCTGGGATCCGAGGGCGCGACGGCGATGGCACCGACGGAGGAGATGTCACCCTTTCCGTCAGTGATGTTGTTCCACGACTGACCGGCATTCGTCGTTTTCCAAACGCCCCCGTTTACGGCGCCGAAGTAAAACACCAGCTGTTTCACGGGATCCCCCACCACAGCTCCGACACGTCCGCCCCGATACGGGCCGATGCTGCGCCATCTGAGCCCCTTGATCTGCCGCGCGAAGGTGGCGCTGTCCGCGCCTGTCGACGCAGCAGCGGGGCGAGCAGGGGTGCGCTGGGCGCAAACCTGCTCCGGGAATAGCGGTGCGGCGACGATCGCCGCGGCGATGCAAAGGTCTCGATACATGGATAGGACGGCGAGGGCGGCGTACGATAGCTCGGCTATCACACTGGAGCCATAGGTTCTTGTCATGCCCGGCGGACCGCTCTAGGCTTGGCTGGTCCGACGCGCACGACGGTGATGTTTTATTCCTTTATCCAAACCAGCGACGACCGCATTCCGATGCTCGCGCGGCTGGCGCTCGGGATCGTGATTGTGCCGCACGGCGCGCTGACGCTGTTGGACGCGCAGAGCGCCGGCTTTGCGTTAGGCGCGCTCCAGTGGCTCGCGATATTCGCGGAGGTCGTCGGCGGCACGGCGCTGGTTGTTGGCGTGCTGGGTCGCCTCGCGGCGCTGGTTGTGGCCGCGCACCTCATCCTCGCCGTGTTGGAGACACACTGGAGCTTCGGATTTTTCATGAACTGGAGCGGCGAGCAGCCTGGGGAAGGCTTTGAGTTTCATATCCTCGCCATCACGCTGGCGATCGTCGTGGTGATTCGCGGGAGCGGCGCACTCTCCATAGACCGACTGCTGACCACCAGACGCGACGGCATCGCCCTTGGCTGAGCGTTTTGATGTCGTCGTCGCCGGCGGTGGGGCGATGGGGAGTGCAGCGACGTGGCAGCTGTCGCGGCGTGGAGCCCGCGTGTTGTGTCTCGACCGCTTTGCACCGCCGCACTCGTTAGGGTCGTCCCACGGATCGACGCGCATCATTCGCGAGGCGTACTTTGAGGCGCCACTCTATGTGCCCCTCGTCAGGCGCGCGTACCAGCTGTGGAATGCGCTGGGACGAAATGTCGCCAAGCAACCGCTCTATACGCTTACTGGCGGCGCATACATCGGTTCGGCCCGCAGTGCGCTGATACGCGGCGTGCTGGCGAGCGTCAATGAACATCGCATCGCGCATGACGTGCTCGAGCCCGGAGCGTTGCGCGAGCGATACGCCGCGCTGCAGCCAGGGCGTGGGATGATGGCCGTGGTCGAAGAACGCGCCGGATTTGTCCATGTCGATGCGGCGATCCGAGCCATGCGCAACGGCGCGACTGCCGACGGCGCGCGCTTCATCGATCACGACCCCGCGGAGTCGTTTGCCGTTGAAGGAGATTCGGTGCGCATCCGCACGGCGCGCCACGAGTACAGCGCGGATCGTCTGGTTATCGCGGCCGGTGCGTGGATACGCGAGCTTGTTCCGTCCATCGCGCGCGTATTCACGGTGCAGCGCCAGGTGACATCGTGGTGCCAAGCGCGCGGTCCCGGCGTGTCACCTAACGAGATTCCTGTCTCGATCTGGGAGCTGCGTTCGGGCAAGGCGTTCTACACGATTCCGGACGAGGGGGAGGGGGAGGGGTTCAAGATCGGCATCCATTATGGTGGGGATCTCGTGTCCGTGGCTGAGCTCAACCGCGAAGTCAGCGCGGCGGAGTCATCCAAGGCACGAGCACTACTGGAGAAGTACATTCCGCCAGCCGCCGGTGACGTGTTGAAGGCCAGCGTGTGTATGTACACGAACACGCCCGATCTTCATTTCGTCGTCGACTGGCTGCCGGACTCGCGGCAGCGCGTTCTCGTATTGAGCCCATGCTCCGGTCACGGGTTCAAATTCGCGCCGGCCATTGGCGAGATCGGCGCGCAGATGGTCACAAGTGGTGCCAGTGACTTCGACATCGTGCCGTTCCGACTATCGCGATTCGGTTCTTAGTTGTCAGCCTTATTGTCGCAGAGGACGGCGAGTAGGCAGAGGACCACACAATAGGTCGTTAGGCGCCGGACTGGACCTGAATCGAGTAACCCAGCGCGAACTACCGCTGCGCTCAAACGGTCCCGCCTGACCATTCGTAGCTGTCGACGGCTTTGGGTTGTCGCCCGCGCGCCGCAACGGGCCACGTCGTCTCGACCACATCCCCGCGCACCCCGTACATGAAGTCGTTCAGATGCACAACGACGCACACATGATTCGGGACGATGCGCACCTGTTCACCGACGTCTGGGCGCCACTCCGTGTGACTCAAATCGAGAATGCCGTGTTCCTCACTCATCCGCTGCACGATGACGTCGGGGCGATCCAACAGCGATCCGAAACCCTCGCCGGCCACGCCGCGCATCGGCTCCCGGCCTAACGCCTTGCTGCCGGCGTCGACCACGGCCTGGCCTTGAACGGCTGTGCTTACCACCGTGGCGAGCACGGTGAATGCGCAATCGTCCCAGGCGCAAGCGCCTAACGCAGCTGTCGTGCGGTCATTGTAGACATACGTCCCCGGCCGTACCTCGGTCACCCCGGGGATCTCGTGCATGCGCCAGGCCGCCGGTGTCGACCCACCGCTGACGACGCGCGGATGCAGCCCCTCGCGATCCAACGCATCGACCGCAGCGGAGAGATCAGCCGACAACTTCGCCAAGTCGGCGTCCTGGTCGTTCACGTGGCCGCGGATATGTCCCGGATAGAACGTGATGCCGCTGTAGCGCAATCGCGGTTTCTCGCGCACGCGGCGCGCCAGCGCAATGGCGCGCTCCACGTTAGGCACGCCCACGCGATGCATCCCCATGTCCAGCTCCACGTACACAGCGATCTCGCGGCCCGCTTCGCGCGCCGCTTCCGACAGCTGATCGACCGCAAGCTCCGAATCGACCGCGACTGTAAGGTGAACGTCCGAGGGGAGCGAGGCGACGCGCGCCAACTTCGGGGCGCCGATGATGGGATACGCGACGAGCACGTCGCGCGCCACATCACTCATCACCTCGGCTTCGCGCGGTGTGGCACACGTCAGGCCTAACGAGCCAAGTCGCATCTGTTCGGCGGCGACGCGCGGGGACTTGTGTGTCTTCACGTGCGGCCGCAGCGCCAGCGCATGCACCGCGCAATACGCCGCCATGCGGTCCAGGTTCTGCGCCATACGATCGAGATCGACCAGCGGAGCCGGCGTCTCGAGCTCGGCGATGCGTCGAGGCGGCATAGCCGCCGCGCGACTCGAGTGCTTACTACGAATGCGTGGAATCGTCATCGGGCCTCCTCGGCCTCCTGTCTTACCACCAGCCAAGCACCTTCCACCAGGCCACACCAACCGTACTGTAAATCGCCATCGTCACGAGCGACACGATGAATCCCAATTTCCACCAGTCACGCTGCGTGTTGTACTTCGCGCCAAAGTAGATCGGCGCGGGCGTCGTTCCATAGTGCGTGAGCGCGGCGCAGAGGTTTGAAAAATACGCCAGGAGTAGCACGGCCAGGACCTTTGGCGCGCCGGCATTCATGATCACGACGAGGAACGGGACGAACATCGCGGTTGCGTGCGCCGTTATGCTCGCGAAGCCGTAGTGGGCGTAGGCGTAGACCAGCAAGAGGACGGCAAGTGCCGCCGGCCACGCCCAACCCGCGGTCAGTCCCGCTGTCGCCTCCGCGAACGCTTTCGTGATCCCTGTCTCGCTCAACGCCTCAGCCATGCGAACGAGACCACCGTACCAGATGTACACGTCCCACGCATTGCGCTCCGCCAGCACATCGTCCCAATCGAGAACGCCTAACAGGAGAAGCGCACTGAAGCCTACCAGCGCCACGACCGCCGAGTTGATGCTGTGTAGCGACGTCGTGGCCCACATCGCGGCGACGAATACGAATACCAGTAGCGTTAGGCGTTCGTGACGCGACATGGATCCCATCTTCGTCAGCTCCGCCCGCGCGATCTCCGTGGCTTGCGGTGTGTGTGTGACGTCGGGTGGATACAGCTTCAACAAGAGCCACGGTACGATCAACAAGGCGACGATCCCCGGAACGATGGCCCCGAGAATCCACGTGAGATACGTGATCTCGACGGCGGCCGCCTCCAGAGCGAAGCGCGCGATGAGAACGTTCGAGGCCTGGCCCGTGAGCCACATCGAACAGGCGATCACGTCGCACTGATAGACCGTCAGCATCAGATACGAGCCGAGCCGCGTCGCCGTCGGGCCGGGTGTGGAGTTGTACGCCTCCGCCAGGCTGCGAGCGACCGGGAAGACGACGCCTCCGGCACGTGCGGCATTGGAGGGTACGATCGAGGCGAGCGATGTATCTGTCGAAACGAGCGCGTAGGCAAGGCCGATCGAGCGTTTGCCTAACGCGCGGATGAAGAGATAGGCAATCCGTCGGCCCAGGCCGGTCTTGAGCACCGCGCGCGACATGAAAAACGCGCAGAGCACGAGCCAGACGATCGGATCCGCGTAACCGCGTAATGCCTCGACCGGAGTCAGCGTGCCAGTGACCGCAACCGCGACGACGCCAAGGAGCACCACCGCGCCCGACGCAATGGGCCTAACGATGAGGCCCACGATCGTGGCCGCGAAGATCGCGAAGAGCAGCCACGATTGGGATGTGATTCCCTCGGGCCGCGGAGACACGAGGATGAGCGCGAGGATGCCGAACACCGCGCCCCACTTCATCAGCGGAGCGAGACGAGAAGCCGGCGTCGCGCGTTCGAGCGAATCGCTAGGGTCTGGCATCGGCCCCAATCTTCACGCGGGGTCAAGTCTCGTAAGGGCTTACTCTTAGGCCGGAGACATTGATGACGTTGGCATTACTTCTGCTCAACATTGGGCCGCTCCAACCTGAGCACGCCTGCCGAAAAGGCGACGCGGCTGCGAGGCCGCCAAGCAAAGCCCGATCTCTCCCCGGAGAGAACGACGGCTACCGAAGAGGCGCTCCCCGTTTACCGCCCTCCTCCTCCTCTTCTGAGGTTTTATGCACACATCAATTGTGCGGCGCCTTCGCTACAGCGCCGCGGCTCTAACAACTGTGGCGCTTGCGGCTTGCGTGGATTCCCCGATAGCGCCGGTCCCGTCGTCCGATGCGCTGGGAGTAGAAGCCTTCGCTGCGAAACCCCCTCTCGATGCTACTCTGCAGGGTCAGGCGTGGGTCTGTAAGGAAGGCACCGGTCCGACGACGCCGTTCACGTTCGCGGTTTCGGTCAATGGCGGTGCCGCGATGAATCACAACATCGACAATGGCCAGTGCGCGCTCGTGCATTCGGTGCCAACCAACGTCAGCATCCAGGCCGCGGTCAGCGTGACAGAGGTCAATATCCCAAACGATTGGACCCTCTCGGCGATCAAGATCGAGTCGAACTCCAGCAACACGAATCACTATCTGCCGGTGATCAACGCGCCTAACGCGACGGCGCGGATTCTCAATGACGTCGGCGTCGTGTTCACGTTCACAAACGTGTTCGATCCACCGCCACCGCCGCCGTCCTGCACGCTGACGCAGGGGTATTGGAAGAACCACGGCGAAGATTGGGATCAAGTTGCCGACGGCAAGCCATTCCTAACGACGAGCACGTTCTATAACTCGGGCGTGAGCTACCTGACGATCCTTCAGACGCCGCCCGCGAAGGGGAACGCGTACCTGCAGCTCGCCCATCAGTTCATCGCCGCGAGCCTGAACCTGAACGGTGCCGCGTCGGGCATTGCCTCCGTCGATGCGGCGATGGCGGGCGCCCATGCGTACTTCACTGGTGCGCCGGCCGGCATCCCGAACCCGGGTGAGCCGACGCGGTCTCAGCTTCAGGGTTGGGCCACGACACTGGACAACTTCAATAACGGACGGCTGGGCATTCCGCACTGCGGATAGCCCACGCGTAGGCTGGACAAAGGGACCCCGAATGGGGTCCCTTTTTTCATTGTGGAATAGCGACTTCCACGCGAAACCGTTTTTTGGATACCCGTGTCGCACAGTCAGTCGAGAACGCTGGGGCTGCGCTGAGCCGGTGGCCATGAGGACCCTTGGACGAACGTGAGCTGCTGACCCGCGCGCAGGCCGGCGATCCGGCCGCGGAACGCGCGCTGTACGATACGCACGTGGACCGTGTGTACCGGTTGGCCTTTCGGCTGGCCGGGGATGCGGATCTGGCGCGCGAGTTCACACAGGACGCGTTTGTTCGGGCGTTCGAGCGGTTGGGGACGTTTCGCGGCGATTCGGCGCTCGCGACGTGGTTGCACGCCATCACCGTATCGGTGGCGCTCAACGGTCTGCGCAAGGTGCGCCGGCTCCGGCGCGAGGTGCAGTTGGAAGAGGCAGAGTCGTTAGGCGGCGATCGGCCGCGCAGTGATCCGGTGTTACGGCGTCGGTTGGAAGACGCCATCGAGCAGTTACCAACGGGGTATCGCACGGTGTTTTTGATGCACGATCTGGAAGGTTTCACTCACGAAGAAATCGGTGCCGCGTTAGGCATCGAGGCGGGAACGTCCAAGGCGCAGCTCTTCCGGGCTCGGGCTCGGCTGCGCGAGCGCCTGGCGGACCTGGCAGGAGCATGGTCGGCATGACGGATACAAACGACGATCGTTTCGATACGTGGCTGCGGGAAGCGAGCGCGCAGTACAACGCGCCGCCGGCGGACGCGCCAATTCCGCGGGAAGAGATGTGGCGCGCCATCAGCACGGCGCGCGCCTCGCGCATCGTGCCTCGCTCCTCACGTCTTGTTCGTTCTCCGTGGACCTTGGCTGCCGCTGCGGCAGTGTTGGTGGCCGTCGGCATCGGGATTGGACGGCTGACGCAAGGTTCCACCCAGCTGGCGAACGTGCCGCCGGCCGTCATGAGTGACAGCAGCTCGGAGGGGACGTACGACGCGGCCACGCGGCGGCACCTAACGAGTGCTGAAGCCTTTGTCACGGCGGTGCGCATGTCCAGCTATGCCGCCGCTGATACCACCGTGCGTCGCTGGGCACGCGACCTTCTCACGGACACACGCCTGTTACTCGATTCACCGGTTGCGGAAGACGCGCGGCGACGCGCATTGCTGGAAGATCTCGAACTGCTGCTCGTGCAGATCATGCAGCTGGAGAACTCGCGCACCAGCGACACCAATGAATTGTTGTTCGACAAGACTCATCAGGATCAACTACTGACACGGCTGCGGGCCAACGTAACGGCCGGACCGCCCGCGCGGTCGTGAGGACTATGATAATGTGTACACTGGCACTGGCTGTTCTCGTTGGCTCGTTAGGCTTGGCTCCCGCGACCAGCGCGGCGCAAGACCTGTCGCAGCTCTCCAGACTCGAACACCTCTCCAAACTTTCCACCTTCTCCGAGTTCGCGGCATTGGCCCAACTCA
>JBFMFA010000097.1:0-8574 GCA_040753195.1 Gemmatimonadota bacterium
TTCGTTGATGACCGCGACTGTCGTACCCTGCGGTTCGACGTCGCCGAACACTTCGCCGCGACGCAGCGCGAGCCTAACGGTGTTGAAGTATTCTCCGGTCACGCGACGCACGGAGATCTCCGGATAGTCACGCGCCTCGGCTTCTCTTCCAACGATGGCGAACGAGTTCGTAAAGCCAGCGTCGAGCGGGTGGTTTCCGGCGACAGCCACCGCCTCCACGCCTGGCAGCGCCTCGGCTCTCCGGCGCAGCTCCGCGTTGAAGCGATGCATCTCCGCGAAGTTCGGCCACTGCTGGAAGTTCCGTGGGTAGCGTGTGCTCGGCAGCTGAAACTCGGCCTTCACCACATTCGTCGCGTCGAAGCCGGGGTCGATTTGCCGCACGCTCCAGAAGCTGCGTAGTAGCAGTCCCGCGCCGACGACGAGCACGAGCGCGAGCGCCACTTCCGCCACGACAAATGACGCGCGCGCGAACTGGCTGCCGCGGCCCGCGGTGCCGGCACGTGACTCCTCGGATTTGAGCGTTCCTTGTATGTCGAGCCGCCGCGCCTGGAGGATCGGCAGCATCCCGAATACCAAACCGATGACGATGGACAAGACGACCGCACCGCCTAACAAGCGCAGGTTGAGACCGGCCTCCGCCAGTCGCGGGACGTCAGCCGGCGCCATGGCGACCAGCACCCGCAAGCCTGCAATCGCGAGCAAAATGCCTAACACAGCGGCACTGACCGTCAGCACGATGTTTTCGACGGCGAACTGGCGGGCCAAGCGCTGGCGTTGCGCTCCAAGCGCGCTGCGCAGCGCGACCTCGCGCAGGCGGGCGGTTCCTCGGGCGAGGAGCAGATTCGCGACGTTCACACACGCGATGAGCAAGACGAGCGCGACGGCGCTTAGCAGCAGCCAGAGGCTCGGCCGCACGCGTTTGAAGAGCACGTCATTCACCGCCTCGAGAAAGACACCACGCGCTTCATTCTCCGGGTATTGCCGTTCCAGCTCGGCTGCGACGGACGTGAGCTCCTGCTGCGCGAGCGCCAGAGTGCTGCCGTCCTTGAGACGGCCGATGACGAGGATCGGGTGCGTCGAACGCGGCAGCGTCTCGGCACTGGCCTGAAGCGGGGCCCAAATGTCCACGCGCGATGCCCGATCGCGATCGGCGAAGCCGCGGCTGTATGCGGCGAGCGTGAGGATTTGCATAACGCCGAAGTCCGCGTCGTTCGGCATGACGCCGATGACCGTGTACTGGCGCTCGTCGAGCCGCAGCGTCTTGCCGAGCACATCGCTTGCGCGATTGAACTCGTGCTCCCACAGGCGTTCGCTGATGAGGACGACGCGCGGACCGCCAGCGCGGTCTTCCTCTGCCGTGAACATCCGGCCGAGCAGCGGCTGCACGCCGAGGGTCGCGTTGAGGTCATGCGATGCCGAGAGGGCTGCGAGCCGAACAGGATCGCCTTCGTCAGGCGTCAGGTTGGCTTCGCCGGCGTAGAACGTCGCCATTTGCGTGAAATGGCGGCTCTGGCGTTTGAAGTCGAGGTAGTCAGGATACGACGCTGGCTCGCGCGTGGTGTTGCTGGCGCGGTCCGTCTCCCAGATCATCACGACGCGCTCGGGTTGTGCGATTGGTGAGCGTTGCAGCAAGACGGCGTCGAGGACGCTGAAGATCGCCGTTGTCGCCCCGATGCCGAGCGCCAGCGTGAGGAGCGCGGTGGTGGCAAAGCCCGGACTTCGGAGGAGGATGCGGACGCTGTAGCGCAGATCCTGCCAGAGGTCGTTCATGAGAGAAACCTGTTCGACTGGTGTTGGGGGGCGAGGTGGACGGCGGCGGTGTCGTTGCCAGTCACCGCTAAGCCCTTTGTTCGCGCGCAGTTCGTCCACCGCCGACTGGTGGGCGCGCTCCGGCGTTAGGCCGTTTTGTAGCGCATCGGCGTAATGCTCGGCGAGGTGTTGAGCGAGCTCCTCGACGATCTCTTCGTCGGCAGCCGCATCGCCGCTGACATGGCCCAGTTCTCGTCGGACGACGCTGCGCCAGTCCATCGTCAGGCGGGCCGGATGCGCGCAACGCGCGTGAGTCCCTGGACGAAGGCCTGCCACGTTTCACGTTGCGCGGCGAGGGTCCGTTTTCCCGCGCTCGTTAGGCGATAGTAGCGGCGCCTGCGTTGTCCGGCCTTCTCGACCCAGCGGCCTTCGATGACTCGACGTCCTTCGAGCCGGTAGAGGATGGGGTACAGCGACGCAGCGTGAATCGTAATGGCGCCACGGGAACGCCGATCGATGAGTTTGGCCATTTCGTAGCCGTGCCTCTCGCGCTCTTCGAGCAGGGCCAGAATCAGCAACTCGACGCTCCCTCGCTTCACTTCGTGACTCAGCAGTTGTGTCATCATATGTGGTGACACCATATATGGCGTTGGACCACGGCGGCAAGGGAAAGGTTTGTATCGAGAACGGACGACGGATGTCGCTTAGACCTTCGCGGGTGCAGTCCCTGTGGCGGGTACCGTGAACAACGTGCGCGCGCGGCCGAGCGACTCGCCGTCGCCCACCAGCACCACGCGATCGCCGGCGTCGATGACAAAGCCCGGCTCGGGTGCGTAATGGGCCTGGCCCTGGCGCAGCACAGCCACCAGGTGCGCACCGGAGCGTTCTCGCACCTGCAGCTCGCCGACATTCTTCCCGGCGGCGGCGCATCCTGGTCGCACCGAGACATCGTCGAACTCGACGTGCTCCGTGAGTCGCGTCAGCTGCTGCTGGGTGCGCGACGGCGCAGTCCCCGCGTCGCGCAAGAAGCTGTACATGTCGCGGCGCAACTCACCGGCGCGGCGGCGGATTTCCGGCCCGGACATGCCATACAGCTCGAGCACGCGGGTGAAGAGCTCGATCGACGTCTCGAACTCTTCAGGCACAACGCTATTGGCCCCGAGCTGACGCAACTCCTCCACCTCTTTCACGTAGCGGGTGCGTGCCACGATGTGCGCAGTGGCGTTGATGCGTCGCGCGTTGGCCACCCCGCGACGGGTCTCACCTAACGAGGCGATGGCAAAAACGATGGCCCTGGCGCGTTCGGCGCCGACGCGATGCAACACCTCACCACGCGTTCCGTCGCCGAACACAACGTCTTCCCGCTCCAGCCGCGCGCGGCGTGCCACTTGCGCGTTCTCTTCCAGCACGACGTAGCGAATCCCCGCGCCGCGCAGCGCGCGCGCCAGATTGCGGCCGTTCAGACCGTACCCGACGATGATCACATGATCGCGCAGCGCGCTCACCGCGCGCACTTCGCGAGTGGACCATTCCATGGTCGGCGCGGCGCGGCGGGCAAGCAGCCATTCCGACGCGGCGTCCGCTGCGCGAACGAGGAACGGCGCCGCCACCATTGTGAGAACCGAGCTGCCGAGAAACAGCTGGTAGCGATCCGTGTCGAAAAGGCCCAGTGCCAGCGCGCTGCTCGCGAGCACGAACGAGAATTCGCCGACTTGCGCAAGCCCGAGTCCGCTCATGAGCCCCACGCGCGTCGAACGCCTAACGAGCCTGACCGCGCTATACCCTGCCGCGAACTTCAGCGCCAGCAGTCCCAGCGTCACGCCAATCACCAGAATCGGATGCTGCATCAAATACCGCACGTCGAACAGCATCCCCACCGACGTGAAAAAGATGCCGGTGAACGCATCTCGAAACGGCAACATGTCGGACAGCGCCTGAAGACCGTACTCCGATTCGGAGATGATCAGTCCGGCGAGGAAGGCGCCAAGCGCAAGTGATAGTCCGAACGCCGAGGTGAGAAATGCCGCTCCGAGTCCGATGGCCACCACGCTCAGCGTGAACAGCTCCTGCACACGCGCCGCAGCGATGCGCGCGAGCAGCCACGGCACGGCCCAGCGCCCGACGACAACGAACACACTCACGACGAAAACGCTGGTGAGCGTCCGCGCGATGGTCGTCCCAGCGCCGTCTCCACCTCCCGCCATGAGCGGAAGGAGCAGCATGAGCGGTACGACGCAGAGATCCTGAAAGAGCAGGATCGCTACTACTACTTTCCCGTGTGGAGCGTCGAGCTCGCCGCGGTCCTGATACAACTTGAGAACGATCGCTGTCGACGAAAGAGCGACGAGCAGTCCCCAGACGACGGCGCGCTGAAGGTTCTCGCCCACAACCGCCGCAACCGTAACTGCGCCGAGCAGCGTGAACAGCATTTGCAGCGTGCCTGCCATTAGCACGAGTCTCCCCATGCGGATGACGCGCGACAGCGATAGCTCGAGCCCGATCGAGAAGAGGAGTAGCACAACGCCGATCTCCGCCAACACCGACACTTGCTCCGTGTTGCGGATGGCGCCTAACGCGGACGGTCCGAGCGCGACACCCGCGATCAGGAATCCGATGATGGTGGGCAATCTCAGGCGGTTCATCAGGAGAACCACCGGGATGGCCACGGCCACCAGAATCACCAGGTCGCGGAGGAGCGGAATGCCGTGCACGAACGAAGAGTCTTGAGCCGTGTGCTGTGAGTTAAGAACCCAGCGAAAAGCTTGAGCGCCGAGCCAGTACTTACCTCAGGGGTCTGCGGGCCAATCTACTCGCGGCACCACGCTCCGACCTGCGAGCACAGGCCTCTGGCCACTGACACCACAGCACCGTATGCTCGTGCCGCGTTCACATCCGTAAAGGCAGCCCGCCAGGAGAGGCCGCATGAAACGAGTTCTGCGAGGATTGACCCCTCTCATCCTCGTCGCCGCAGCCCACCAACCGTCGCAGGCGCAGGACGGTACTTGGGCCCTAACAAACGCCAAGATCGAGACGATCACCAAGGGAACGATCCCCAAAGGTACGATCGTGATCCGACGTGGCTTGATCGAGTCGGTTGGAGCCGACGTGGCGGTCCCGCCCGACGCCCGCGTGTTGGACCTCGGCGGGCGCGTTGTGGCACCGGGTTTCTTCGACCTGACGTCCACGATGGGTCTGCCAGCAGCACCGGCTCCCGCCGGAGGCGGCGGAGGGGCAGGTCAGGCACAGCAACCGCCATCCGGACCGCTCGGCATGGAGCCAGGGCGCGACGTCGCCGCGGAGCTGCGTGTCACGGAGAGTGATGTGCGCAATGCACGCAACGCCGGCATAACGAGCGTACTCGTGGCGCCGAATCGCGGACCCTTCCGCGGTCTCTCGGCGCTCGTTCCCATGCGCGACGACACGGCCGCACGATGGCTCGTTAGGTCGCCGGTCGCCCTGCACATGGGCTTTCAAACGGTGCCCGGGCGGTATCCAGGTTCGTTGCTCGGCGTGATCGCGTATGAGCGACAGCTGCTGTACGACGCGCAGCGGCACGGCATCCTCGCCGAGCGCTACAAGGCGAACCCGCGTGGCTCGGAGCGACCGAGGGCTGATGCCCATCTCGATGCGCTCGTTCCGGTCGTGCGCGGCGAGACGCCTGTCTTCTTCGCGGCGGATAACGAAAACGAGATCCGTCGCGCGTTGAGCATCGGCCGTGAATTCAACCTGAAGCTCAGCGTGGTGGGCGCTGAAGAAGCGTTTCGCGCCGTGGATGCGCTGAAAGGTGCGCGCCTGTCGGTCGTGTCGGTGGATTTCCCCGAGCCGAGTGCCACGACCGGGTGGGCGTATCGTGGGAGCACGCGAGTCGAGCCTAACGATTCAGCGACGCGTGCTGCGTCGGCGAAGCGCGTGATTGAAGGGAACGCGGCCGCGCTGCACGGCGCCGGGCTGCGGTTTGCGCTGACGTCGGGCTCACTGCGGCCCGATGCGTTTGTGGTGAACGTGCGCAAGGCGATCGCTGCGGGACTGCCACGCACCACCGCGCTCGAGGCCCTAACGATTCGCGCCGCGGAAGCCACCGGGGTGGAGGCGCAACTCGGGAGCATCGAGCCGGGGAAGATCGCGAATCTGGTCGTGACACAAGGCGATCCGCTGACTGACAGCGCACGGGTGCGCGCGGTTTTTGTCGATGGAATCCGCTATGACGTCATCGCCCAACCCAGCCGGCCAACCGCTGCCGGCGCCGGTGCCACGGCGCAAGTTGGCGGCACGTGGGTCGCGACGACGCAGTCGCCGCAGGGGTCGATGCAGGGCACGCTGACAATCAATCAGAACGGCGACTCTTTCACCGGAACGATGACGAGCGACTTCGGTTCCGCGACGATCAGCGACGGAGAGATCAGCGGCCGCAACATCTCATGGTCCATCAGCCTCAACCCGGGCGGCCAGCTGATAACGGTGACGTATCAAGGCCAGGTCGACGGTGACCGCATCACGGGCCGCGCCACGGCCGGTGAATTCGGCAGCTTCCCCTTCTCCGCACAACGGCGTCCCTAACGACTTCACACAGGAACATTCTCATGCGTGTTCTTCTTCATACGACAGTCGCAGCATTCGCGAGTGTATCGTTAGGCGCTCAGCAGCCGGCGATTCAGGCCGCGGGGAACGCCTTGCCGCTGGGTCTTCCCATTCCCGCGGCCGGCACACTCGTCGCGATAACGAACGCGACGATCATGACGGCAAGCCACGGCACGATTCAGAAAGGGACTATTCTCATTCGCGACGGCAAGATCGCCGCGGTCGGGGCTGAGGTGCAGGTGCCGCCTGGCGCGAAGATCATCGATGCAACCGGACGCTACGTGACGCCTGGTATCATCGATGCGCACTCGCATTCCGCGGCTGAAGCGATCAACGAAGGGACGATGTCGATCACGTCGCAGGTGCGCATCGAAGATGTGCTGCGGCAGGACGGTGTGAGTCTCTATCGGCAGCTCGCCGGCGGCACAACGACGCTCAACATCCTGCACGGCTCGGCGAACACGATCGGCGGGCAGAATGCCGTGGTGAAGCTGCGCTACGGCCTCCCGGTCGACTCGCTCAAATTCGAAGGCGCCCCGCCGGGGATCAAGTTCGCGCTCGGCGAGAACGTTAGGCAGACCACGCGCCCGCAGGCCACGCGTTATCCACGCACGCGCATGGGCGTCGAAGACGTGCTGCGCGACGCGTTCACTCGCGCGCGCGAATACCAAACAGAATGGAAGACGTACGAAACGGCGAAGACGGCGTTCGACAAGTCGCGGCAGCGCGGCGCGGTCGCTCCGGTTCCTCCAAAACGAGACCTGCAGCTCGACGCACTGGTTGAGGTCCTCGAAGGGAAGCGCCTCGTGCACTGCCATTCGTATCGCGCCGACGAGACTCTGATGATGCTGCGCATCGCCAAGGAGTTCGGTTTCCGTGTGGCGTCATTCCAGCATGTGCTCGAGGGGTACAAAGTCGCTGACGAATTGGCCGCGGCAGGTTCCGGCGGCAGCACGTTCGCGGATAACTGGGCGTACAAGCTCGAGGCATGGGATGCGATTCCGCACAATGCGGCGCTGATGGCCGAGCGTGGCGTTGTCGTGTCGATCAATTCCGACTCCGACGAGCGCGCGAGGCGCCTGTACCAGGAGGCCGCAAAGGCGATCAAATACGGCAACACGTCTGAAGAAGAAGCGTTGCGCATGATCACGCTCAACGCGGCGAAGCAGTTAGGCGTGGACAAGCGTGTTGGTTCAATCGACGTCGGCAAGGACGCGGACATCGCGATCTTCAGCGGGCATCCGTTTGCACCGGCGTCGCGCGTGGAAATGACGTTGATCGATGGCCGTGTCTTCTTCGATCGCAGCACAGCGCCGACGCTCGAGTGGCTCATTCAGCGCAACAAGCGTCCACGCGTCACATCGGAGGATGGTCGATGATCACGCGTACCATATGCATCGTGGCCGTGCTCGCGGCCGCGTCGTTCAATGCGCAGGCGCAATCGCGAGCGGTCGTCATTCGCAACGCGACGCTCGTGCCGGTTACGGCGCCTCACGTCGAGCGCGGGACGATCGTTCTGCGGAACGGGCGCATCGAGGCGTTAGGTGCCAATGTCTCGGCGCCTAACGACGCTACGGTGGTCGACGGCACCGGACTATTTGTGTATCCGGGACTTATTGACGCCGGCACCAACCTCGGTCTCACCGAAATCGGTTCGGTTCCGGGCGGTGAAGACACGCGCGAGATCGGGGACTTCAATCCGCAGAACGTGATCCTGACGGCGGTCAACATGCACTCCGAGTTGATCCCCGTCACTCGCGTCGATGGCGTAACGACGGCGATCACAAACGCCGAAGGCGGCCTGGTGAGCGGTATCGCGGCGCTCATCGATCTCGCGGGCTGGACGCCCGAGGAGATGGCCGTCGCGGGGCGTGCCGCGCTCGTGGTGCACTTTCCTACTGCGGCACCGCAGGGCTTTGGCGGTTTCGGCGGTGGCGGCCGTGGGCAGACCTCCGCGACTGAACGGCGCGAGCAGATGAATCGACAGGTGCGACAACTGTACCAGTTTTTCGAAGATGCCAAGGCGTACGCGGACATCCGCGGACGCAACATGACCGGTGGGCGCACGCCTAACGTGGATCAGAAGTTCGAGGCGATGATGCCGTTCGTGCGCGGTGAGCTTCCCGTCGTCTTCGATGCGTCCTCAGCCGATCAGATACGCGGCGTGATTGCGTTTGCCGACTCGCTCAAACTGAAACCGATCATCCGTGGCGCGCGCGATGGTTGGCAGCTGGCCGATACGCTGGC
>JBFMFA010000098.1:0-8505 GCA_040753195.1 Gemmatimonadota bacterium
TCAAGGCTCGCAGCGCTGGTTCTTCGGTGAGCCGTTAGGCGGCGACGCCACGGAGTGGCGCATGCTCCGCTCACCGACGCAACTTCCATGGTCGCTACAGCAGCCGGGCGTCCAGTGGCGCCTCCGCGCGGCACCGGAGATCGACGCCGTTGTAGTTGAACTGCGGCATAACGCCAACATGCCTAACGCGTCTATCGGGCGTTTCCTCGATTCTGCGCAGCGCGTGCTCGCGGAACGAAGGCCGCGCCATGTGGTGCTTGACATGCGCTTCAACGGAGGCGGCGACCTCAATACCACTCGCGCGTTCGCGCAGCAGCTTCCAGCGCGCGTGCCGGGGCGCATCTTCGTTCTCACCAGCCCCTACACATTCTCTGCTGCGATCTCGACGGTCGGCTACCTCAAACAAGCCGCTGGCGACCGCGTGACGATCGTCGGCGAGGAAGTGGGTGACCGGCTTGAAATGTGGTCCGAAGGCCGGCCTGTGGAGCTGCGCCACACGCGCATCTTCGTCGGCACTGCGACCGAGCGGCATGATTACGTCGGTGGCTGCCGGGCATATCGAGACTGTCACCGATCGGTCGTGCGCCACCCGATCAGCGTGCCGACTCTTGCTCCTGACATTCGCGCGCCGTGGACGCGCGAGTCGTATCTCGCCGGAGGCGACCCGGGGATGGATGCGGTGGCGATGTGGCTGCGCAGCAACGGCGGAGTGCGGTAGCGACCACAAATATCGTTAGGCGTCCATGGGCATTTATCGAGCCGGGACTGCCTTCGGACGCCTAGCGACAAATGCCGCCAGGTGCTCGCCCGTCAGCGTCGACCGCGCCGCTACGAGTTCGGCCGGCGTCCCCTCGAACACCACGCGCCCACCGTCGTGCCCTGCCCCCGGCCCCAGATCGACGATCCAGTCGGCGTGCGCCATCACCGACTGATGATGCTCGATCACGATCACCGACTTCCCAGAATCGACCAGGCGGTCCAGCAAGCCGAGCAGCTGCGCGAGGTCGGCCAGGTGCAATCCAGTGGTCGGCTCATCGAGCACATACACACCGCCTTCTTCGGCCATGTGCGTCGCCAGCTTGAGACGCTGCCGCTCGCCGCCGGAGAGCGTCGTCAGCGGCTGGCCGAGCCTAACGTAGCCGAGTCCGACGTCGGCCAGGCGCTGCAGAATCGCGTGCGCGGCCGGCGTGTGCGCTGCACCTCCGCCAAAAAAGCCTAACGCCTCCTGGACGGACAGGTCGAGCACCTCGGCGATATTGAGTTTGCCGAGCCGATATTCGAGGACGGACGCCTGGAAGCGCTTCCCTTCGCAGTCCTCGCAGACTGTGCTTACGCCAGCCATCACGCCGAGGTCGGTGTAGATCACGCCGGCGCCGTTGCACGTCGGACACGCCCCCTCGGAGTTGGCGCTGAACAGCGCTGGTTTCACGCCATTCGCCTTGGCGAACGCCTTACGAATCGGCTCCAGCAGATCGGTGTACGTCGCCGGGTTGCTGCGCCGCGAGCCATGGATCGCGGTCTGATCGATCGACACCACGCCCTCACGGCCCGACACCGATCCGTGGATCAGTGAGCTTTTTCCCGAACCGGCCACGCCCGTCACCACCACGAGCACGCCTAACGGGATGTCCACGTCGACGTTCTTGAGGTTGTGCGTCCGCGCCCCGCGAACCTTGAGCGTGCCTAACGGTTTGCGCACCGACGCCTTCAGCGACGCGCGGTCGCTCAAATGCCGGCCGGTGAGCGTGCCGCTGTTGCGCAGCCTGTCGACGGCACCCTCGAACACCACGTCTCCCCCCGCGCTGCCGGCTCCCGGGCCGAGGTCAACGACGTGATCCGCGATCGCGATGACCTCCGGCTTATGCTCGACGACGAGGACCGTGTTCCCTTTGTCGCGCAGTCGCAGCAAGAGATCGTTCATCCGTTGAATGTCGTGCGGATGCAGACCGATGGTCGGCTCGTCGAAGACATACGTCACGTCGGTGAGCGACGAGCCGAGGTGCCGGATCATCTTCGTGCGCTGTGCCTCACCACCAGACAACGTGCCCGACGGTCGATCGAGACTCAGATAGCCAAGGCCAATCTCCACGAACGAGTCAAGCGTGTGCTGCAGCGTCGCCAGCAGTGGCGCCACTGACGGCTCTTTCACACTGCGCAACCACTCGGCGAGATCGTTGATCTGCAGTGCGCACGCGTCCGCGATGTTTTTGCCTTTGATTTTGGAGGAGCGCGCGGCCTCGTTGAGCCGCGTCCCTGTGCACTCCGGACATTTCGTGAATGTGACCGCGCGCTCGACGAACGCCCGAATGTGCGGCTGCAGCGCGTCCACGTCCTTCGACAGGAACGATTTCTGGAGACGCGGGATCAGCCCCTCGTAGGTGAGGTTCAGCTTCTCGACCTTCACCTTGGTCGGCTCCTGATACAGCAACAGGTGGCGCTCTTTTTGGGTGTACTTGCGGATCGGTTTGTCGGTGTCGATGCCGATCGCCGCGAAGGTACGCATGTACCAGCCGTCGGCCGTGTAGCCGGGGATTGTGAGCGCACCCTCGTTGAGCGACTTGCTGTCGTCGAAGAGTTGCTTGAGGTCAATGTCATTGACCTGGCCCATGCCCTCGCAGCGCGGGCACATGCCGCCGTAGTAGACGACATCACGCACGACGATGCGCTCCCCTTTGCCTTTGTCGACTGTCATCGCCCCGCTCGCTTTGCGCGTCGGCACGTTGAACGAGAACGCCGTCGGCGGCCCGATGTGGGGCTTCCCGATGCGGCTGAAGAGGATGCGCAGCAGCGCATTGGCGTCGGTGACGGTGCCGACGGTGGAGCGCGCGTTGGGGCCCATGCGCTCCTGATCGACGATGATCGCAGTCGTTAGGCCTTCCAGGACGTCGACGTCCGGACGGCCGAGCGTCGGCATGAACCCCTGCACGAACGCGCTGTAGGTTTCGTTGATCAGGCGCTGCGACTCTGCCGCGATCGTGCCGAACACCAGCGAAGACTTCCCAGACCCCGAGACACCCGTGAACGCCGTTAGGCGTCGCTTGGGGATCGCGACCCTGATGTTCTTGAGATTATTCTCGCGCGCGCCCTGCACGCGGATCAGGTCGTGACTGTCAGCGATGCGCGGTGCAGGACGCGGCGCGTCCGTCTTGGTGGCCATGCTATCGTCTCTCCGCTTTGTGCTCGGACGTGCTAACCCTGCCAATTGAGCTGCGTCAACTGGATCAGGTTGCCGACGGTGTCCTTCACCATCGCGATCGTTGAGCCTGTGACCTTTGTGGGCGGCATCGTGAACTCGCCCCCGCTTGCACTAATGCGCTGATGGTCGGCCTGAACGTCGTCCGTGTAGAACATCACCGCGGGCTGCCCTTGCTGGTATGTTGCCTGCTGGTATGACTTCGCCACGGGGTTGTCGTTAGGCGCCAACTGGAGTTGCGTGCCGTCCGGGTCTTCCGGCGAAGCAACCGTGAGCCAGCGATACGGGCCCTGGCTCACGTCGGTCTTCTTCACGAAGCCGAGGACATCCGTATAGAAGCTCAGCGCTTTCTCCTGGTCGTCCACGTAAATGCTGGTGAGTTTGATCTTCATCGTAGTTGCTCTCCGGTGCGTCGCGCGACACGCCACTTGGTGGCATACGGTAACACGAACATGTAAAGGCCCGTCAACAAAAGTAGGGCCAAAGGAAATAGCGGCGAATAGGTGACCCACGCGGCAGGCTGCCGGCCTTGGCTGATGCCTAACGCGACGAAGTTGGCGGTCACGGTCACCGTAAAAACGATGGACATCCAGCGGTGGAACTGCCGTATCCATTTGCTCATGGGATCCTCGCAAGTAGGTCGACGAGCTTCTCGCCCAGCATCATCCTCCAGCCGTAGCGCGTGCCGCCCCATGCTCCCTTTTGATGGGGCTTGAAGCCTGAGTGCGTGAGTGACAGCCGCGTGCCTGACGAAGTAGGCGTGAGCGTAAAGCGCACTACCGTGTCGATCTCTTTTTCCCCGACGACCCACGCGTAGCTGAGCTTGCGATGGGGTTCGACGTCGATGAAACGGCACTTGACGCTTCCGTCCCAACCCGGGAACGCTTGCGTCTTGAAGGTGAATGCAGCGCCTGCTTCGAGCTTGAGATCGAAAACAGGGAGCAACCACTCCTTAAGCAGCTCCGGTTCGGTGAGCGCCCGCCAGATCTTCTCGGGCGGATGAGGCAAATCGAACTCGAATGACAGCGCCTCTGTCTGCGGCCGAGGAGTCGTGTCGATGAGCTTCATTCGCCCATTCTCTCCAGCAGTTTTTCCAAGCGATCCACGTGCTGCGTCCAGAACGCGCGGTAGTGCGCAATCCAATCGATGAGCGGCTTCATGCCTCGTGGCTCGACGCGGTAATAGACGTTTCGCCCCTCGCGCCGGCCCGCCACGAGACCTGCGTCTCTCAGGGCAGCGAGATGCTGTGAGACCGCTGGCTGTGAGATGTCGAAGCGCGACGTGAGCACGCTGACCGCTGCTTCGCCCCGGGTAAGCGACTCGAAAATCGCGCGGCGGCTAGGGTCTGCCAGTGCTTGGAAAACCTTGTCCTCGGAAACAAGCGCGCTCTTCATGGCGATTTATACATAAGTAGATACTTATAGGTTGTCAAGGCAATGTCCGAATTCGGATAGGAGGTGAACCATCACCTTTCATCTCGTTGTCCTAACGAATCAGCGTCAGCCCAAGACGACATGATCATCAAGCCACGGTATTCTGCGCTGTGTCGTGCGACCGGTCTTTGCCTCGCGGCGTCGCCAGTGCTGCAGGCGCAAAGCGCCCCGTCCGCGCGCAGCGGCGCTTCGATGAGCCCGTATGCCGGAGGCGTTGTCCTGTATGGTGGTTCAGCTGGCGCCTGTACACGGGTGGTCGTGGTCGCCGGTCGCCACGCCGGGCCCTCCGCAACGAATTGGCTATACCATGGCGCTCGATTCCGGCCGTCAGAGCTTGGTGCTCTTTGGAGGATGGCGTGACGGTGACCCAAATCCGTCCGCTGAAGCGTGGGAACTCGAACTCACGGCGCCAACTCCCGTGTGGCGGCGCAAATACGCTCCCTTGCCGTCACGGTAAACCCAGAAAGGATGAAGACAATCGTTAGGCTGGCGGCCACCGCCGCGTTGCTCCTTGTGCGACAGGGAGAAGCGCAGGTCCCTTCTCAGCTGGTGGGCAAATGGTTAGGCACCGCGGGGACGCCGCTCGACCGCGTGGAGATCGGATTCGAGTTCACACGCGACAGCACCGGTCAGATGGTCGCGTTCCTCTACCTCCCCGTCGAGAACTTTTACGGCTTGAACGCCGGCTACGTGCAGGCAGACTCCGGTCGACTGCTCGTGCGCAACTGGGTTCTCTCGCTGACGCTCGAGAGCGATACGCTCAAGGGAGCGATGTTCTTCAACCGCGTACCCGTGTTGATGACGCGCACACGCACGCTGCCCGCGGAGAAGCCAGTGCCGAAGATCGCGGCGGCCCCGCCACCGCGTTGGCAGCTCAAACTCGGTGCTCCCATTTACGCCGCGCCTGTAATCGACGGTGCTGTTGTCTACATCGGGACGTCGAGCGGGCTTTTTCATGCGATCGATGTCGCCACCGGTGTCTTTCGCTGGACGTTCGCCGCCGGCCGTCCCATTCATGGCGCGGCAACCGTCACGGATAGCGCTGTCTTCTTCGTCTCGGACAACGGCTACCTGTATAAGCTCGATCGCGCCAAAGGGACCGAGGTGTGGCGATACGATTTGGGAGATGCCCGCGTCCCGCGCGTGTTGATGCACCAGGTGATTCCCAACGCGGGGCCGTTCGACTGGGACCTCGCAGCTCCGACGCCGGTGCTGCGTGACGACGTTCTGTACGTGGGATCGGGAGACGGGAGCATGCACGCGGTTTCCGCGGATTCCGGCAAACAGGTCTGGCGATCGGAGCTGCGCGGCAAGATTCGTGGAACGGCAGTCGTCACAGAGAGTCGGGTTTTCGTCGCGTCATTCGCTGGGTTTGTGTACGCGCTCGACCTAACGAGTGGCGCGAAGCGGTGGGAATGGCAGAGCAGCGGGCCTGTTGTCAGCTCGGTGGCGCTGATCGGTGATCGCCTCGTTGTCGGGAATCGTTTCGGCGTCCTCGCCGCCATCGACACTGCAACGGGTCGCTCCGCGTGGCGGTCGCAGTTGTGGGGTTCGTCGGCGGAATCCGAAGCGGTACCCGCCGGCGGATCGACGTTCTACTTCGGCTCGTCGGACCTGCGCCGCGTGGCGAAGATGGATGTCAACGATGGTCGCGTGTTCTGGCGCACCGACGTACTCGGCTGGGCCTGGGCCCGGCCTGTTGTCGCTGATTCCCTGCTCCTCGTGTCGACGGTGGGTGCGCAACCATATCAGATGCGGCACCTCGGCGGATTGGTGGCGTTGGATCGGTACACCGGCCGCATCCTCTGGCGATATCCGATGCCTGACCTTCCCGGCGTGTGGGGATATGGTTTCTTTGCTCCAGTCGCCGTGGGTGAACGAGCCATCCTTGCCGCTGGTCTGGACGGAACCCTATACGCGTTTCCTCGTTAGGCAACCTGTCCGTCTCAGCATGGACGCATGACGAGCACACGCCGCCGTACATTCATTCGATCCCCGAACAGCGCCGTCCTCGAGTGGCTCCTCGAGAGCGACCCATCGATCCGCTGGCAGGTTTTGCGCGACCTCACCGACACGCCGGCGGATATGGTGGCTCTCGAGCAGTCACGCATTGCCACCGAAGGGTGGGGCGTGCGGCTGCTCGATCAGCAGCGAAACGATGGCCAGTGGGGCGACGGCGTGGCTACACCATTCTGGTGGAGCAACATGTACACGCTCGTGTTCCTGCGCGATTTGGGAATCGACCCCGCGTCCGCGCGCGCGCGAGCGGCCATCGATCGTGTGCGCGAGAACGTCACGTGGGGGCCGTATTTCGGAAACTCCCCCTTCTTCGAGGGTGAAGTTGAGCCGTGCATCAACGGCCGTGTCGTTGCGTTAGGCGCATATTTCGGAGTGCGCAGCGACAAGCTCGTCGACCGCCTCCTCGGCGAACAGCTCACCGATGGCGGTTGGAACTGTGAAGCGGAGCGTGGTTCCGTGCGCTCGTCGTTCCATACCACGCTCTGCGTGCTCGAAGGTCTGCTCGCGTTCGAGCAGGCATACGGTGCAACCGCGGCGCTGACGGACGCGCGGGGACGCGGTGAGGAGTATCTGCTCGAGCGGCGTTTGTTGCGGCGGCTGTCGAGTGGTGAGGTGATCGATCCCGTGTGGACGCAGTTCGCGTTTCCACCGCTGTGGCACTACGATGTGCTCCGCGCGCTCGACTACTTGCGCGCGGCCCGCGTGCGGCCGGATGCGCGAGTGGAGGAAGCGATGGCGATCGTGACCGAGCGGCGTCAGGACGATGGGCGTTGGCTACTCGACGTGCGGCACCGCGACACGCTGCATGAAGAGTTGGCCGGCGACGTCGGCGCGCCGAACCGGTGGATCACACTGCGCGCGCTCCGGGTGCTCAATTGGTACGCGCGTCGTCCGAAGGTTTAGCGAGCGCATGGGCCCGGAATCAGTCTGATGGCGATTCGGCGACTGCGTGAAGATGAGTGGCGAGCGTACCGCGAGTTGCGCTTGCGCGCGCTGGCGGATTCGCCTAACGCATTCGGCAGCACGGTCGATGTCGAAGCCGCGAAGGCTGACGATTACTGGGTCAAGCGTCTGGCGACGGCAGCATCGACCTCGCAGCTGCCACTCGTCGCCGAAGTGGACGACGTCTTCGTCGGCCTGGTGTGGGGTTGGCTCGATCCCGCGCTGCCTCAGGAGGCGCAAGTCTTCCAGATGTGGGTCGCACCCGAAGCGCGGGGCCAGACCCATGGCGCGCAATTGCTCGATGCCGTCATCTCTTGGGCTCGGCAAGCAGACGCCCAATCCGTGCAGCTCCGCGTGACATGTGGTGATTCCGCGGCGCGACGGTTGTATGTTCGCGCCGGCTTTGAACCATACGGCGATCCGGAACCATTGCGACCTGGTTCCGGTGTGTTGGCGCAGCCGATGCGACTGGATCTGTGATTCGCATTTGGTGGGAATACGAGTGAAGGAGATTGCTGTGCGCATAACGACTGCTCTTGGCGTTTGCGTCGTCACGAGTGCGGGTTCGCTGGCGGCGCAGGCTCCCGCGCGGCTGAATTGGTGGCAGGATGACTCGCTGCGCGTGGAGTACCTGAAGTCGCATGGTCAAGCGCATGCCGTCGGACCGATCGTCGTGTGGACGCCTCGGGATTCGCTCGACCCAAGTTGGCTCGTGGCATTCAGCGATTCTCTGGCCGTTGCCGTCAAGGAGCTGCAGTCGCTCATCGGGGGCCCGTATGCGTGGCAGCGCATTGCGCAACGACCGCTACAGTTCTACTTCAGCCCGGGTCGTTTTGTCTCCCACACGGATGGCCGCGACGGCGTGTTCATTTCGTTGGGCCGCGTTAGGCAGCGCAACGCGCCCTTCGTGCATGAAGC
>JBFMFA010000099.1:0-8501 GCA_040753195.1 Gemmatimonadota bacterium
GATGAAGTGCTCGAAGAACTTCGACGCGAGGTCCTCGTAGACCGGATCCTCGCTCGCCAGCTCCAGCGCGATGCCGAGCATGGTGACGCAGTAGAACGCCATCCACGCCGTGCCGTCGGCCTGCTCCAGGTGACCGCCCGTCGGCAGCGGCCGCGAGCGATCAAAGACGCCGATGTTGTCGAGGCCGAGGAAGCCGCCGGAGAAGAGATTGTGCCCGTCCGGGTCTTTGCGGTTGACCCACCAGGTGAAGTTGAGCAGCAGTTTGTGGAACGCGCGCTCCAGGAACTGGCGATCTCGTTGACCGCGCGGTCCCGACATCTTGTACACGCGCCACACCGCCCACGCGTGCACGGGCGGATTCACGTCGCCAAAGGCGAATTCGTATGCGGGGATCTGCCCGTTAGGGTGCATGTACCATTCGCGCAGCAGGAGGAGCAGCTGGTCTTTGGCGAACTTCTGGTCGATGCGCGCAAAGGGAACGACATGAAATGCGAGATCCCACGCCGCGAACCAGGGATATTCCCACTTGTCGGGCATGGAGATGACGTCGCTGTTGTAGACGTGACCCCATTCCGCGTTGCGGCCTTCTTTGCGCGAAGCCGGTGGTGCCGGCTGCGCCGGATCGCCTTCGAGCCATTCCTCTAACGAGTAGTGATAGAACTGCTTCGACCAGAGCAGCCCGGCGTATGCCTGACGAGCGACGAGACGCTCCTGCGTGCTCAACGTCGCCGGAATGCGCTCGGCGTAAAACGCGTCAGTTTCTGCGACGCGGCGCGCGAACGTGCGCGCGAACTCGGCGCCGAACGCCGTCTGAGATCCCTCGGCGCCTGGTCGTAGCCGCAACTGCACCGTGACCGAGCCGCCTGCAGGGACCGTAAGTTCGTAGAGGGCCGCCGCTTTGGTGCCGCGTTCGGCGGGGTTCACCGCATCGCGGCGGCCGTGGATGACGTATTCGTGAAAAGCGTCCTTGACGTAAGGTGCTGCGTTAGGCGCGCCGAAGAGACGCGCGACGTTTGTATCGTTTTCGGTGAAGAGCAGGGTAGGCGCAGCGCCGTTTGATGCCACGTCGGCGTCGAGCATGAGGTCGCCCAGCGTGGCGTGGTGTGCGCGCAGTTGTCGCAGGCCCGTGCGCGTGATTGCCGGCTTGGCCGGATACTTCTCGCCGTTACGACCCCAGGCCCATGTGTTGCGGAACCAGAGTGTAGGGAGCACGTGCAGCGGCGCGTCGTTTGGGCCGCGATTATGCACCGTGATGCGAATGAGGATGTCGTCAGGCGCCGCCTTGGCGTATTCGGCGAAGACGTCGAAATACCGGTTCTCGGCGAAGATACCCGTGTCGGCCAGCTCGAATTCCTGGTCCAGCTTGCCGCGGCGGCGGTTTTCGTCGCCTAACGCGGCGTACGGAAACTCTGCCTGCGGGTATTTGTACAACGCCTTGAGGTAGGACGACGTCGGCGCGGCATCTAAATAGTAGTAACACTCCTTCACATCCTCGCCGTGGTTCCCCTGCGGGCCCGTTAGGCCGAAGAGGCGTTCTTTGAGGATCGGGTCGCGCCCGTTCCACAATGCGAGCGCGAAGCACAGGCGTCCCTGGCGATCAGAAATGCCCAGCAGTCCATCTTCGCCCCAGCGGTACGCGCGGCTGCGCGCGTGGTCGTGCGGGAAGTACTCCCAGCAATTGCCGTATTCGGAGTAGTCCTCGCGCACCGTCCCCCATTGTCGCTCGGCGAGGTACGGTCCCCAGCGCTTCCAGTTTTTGTGGCGGTGTGCGTCTTCGTCGAGGCGCAGTGCTTCGGCTGATTTCACGCAATGGCTCCGGCGCGTAAGTCCCAAGTGGGTTCGGGCGCCGGCGTTAATGTCATCTCAGCCGCGAAGGTTCCCGCACCATCACGGCGGAACAGGTGCTATGGGCTACGTGAACATCTCGCGCAGCGAGCACGTGAAGCCCGGGAGCACATTTTCTCCTCGACAGAGCCATCAGGACCGACGATAGTCACGCTACCGTCCTGCCGATGCACCCGGACCTCCTGACGATCAGGATCGACGATCCACACGAACTTCGTGACGACACTGAGCCGCGCGCCAACCTTCGTTAGGACTTCGTTCGCTCGGTCATCAGGCGACAAAACCTCGATGGCGGCAGTGATAAGGAGGACAGGTGCGCGGAGGAGGCCGCGCAGAGTGTAGCGCAAGCCCTTGAAGAGATTTTCTATTGTCGCGGTACGGCGCGTGTCGCGCGCTTCCTCTTTGGTGGCGTCCACGTTGCCGAACGTTCGTTGTGCAGCGTAGCGGGCGTCGTTCGGTGACATGCCGCGGGCGATGTTCTCTTCGACGAGGTGTTCGATGTGATCGCGCAGTTCGCGATCAAGCTCGCTCTCCACGCGGTGTTTGAAGACCGAGCGCAGCCGGAGTCGGATAACATCGCCCCCACGCAGCATCACAGTGGCTCCGCGTTAGGCGTTTTTGAGAGCGAGCCGAATCGCAGCGGAGAGCCGTTCCCACTGATTCGTCTCGTGCTTGAGTTGGGCGCGGCCGCTGCGGGTGATGGAGTAGAATTTGGCTTCGCAGCCCGTTTCGTTAGTTCGCCAGTCGCCGCGGATGAGCCCCTGTTGCTCGAGGCGGTTCACGCTCGCAACTTCTACGTCAACGAGTGCCTAACCAGTGTTGAACCGGGGTCGCCAGAAAGTCCACAAGCGGCATATCATCCCGTCCGACCACGAGCGTGCGCGCAGGCCTCCACGCCTCGGCGAATGCGCTGATGCCGGCTGTCGTCTCGCGACGGCGGCCGCTCTTAACCTCGATCGCAGCGAGCGCCTTCCCCGCGCGAATGACGAAATCGACCTCGCGGTTATGATCTCGCCAGTAGAACAACTCACAGACTCCAGCGGCCGCGGCGTTCGCGAGGTGCGCTCCGACGGCTGATTCGGAAAGCCGTCCCCAGAGTTCGCGGTCACGCTGCGCTTGATCCAGAGTGACGTTGCTCTGCGCACCGATGAGCGCCGTGTTGAGCACCTGAAGCTTGGGGCTCGACGCGCGCGTTCGAACGCTGTGCCCAGCGAACTTCGGAAGGCCGGTCAAGATACCGGCACCGGCGAGCAATTCGAGATAGTGTGCGAGCGTGGTCGTATTCCCGGCGTCTTGCAACTGCCCAAGCATCTTGTTGAAAGAGAGGACCTGTCCAGAGTAGCGGCACCCCAACTCGAGCAGTCGTCGCAGCAGTGCCGGTTTTTCGACGCGCGAAAGCAGCAGCACGTCGCGCGAAATCGTCGTTTCCAAGAGCGAGTCCAGGATGTACCGTCGCCATCGCTCATGGTCATCGATCAGCGGCGCCGCGCCTGGAAACCCGCCGTAGAAAACGTATTGCTCGAGCGTGAAGCCGAACGCCGTCCGCATCTCGTCGAAGCTCCAATGCGGGAGGTGGATCACCTCGAAGCGCCCGGCGAGACTTTCGCCGAGACCACGCTGCACGAGAAGGGGGGCGGAACCGAGGAGCACGACATGCAGCTGAAGTTTTGTATGCGTGTCTTCGTCCCAGTAGCGCTTCACGCGCACAGACCAGTCTTGCGTCTTTTGCACTTCGTCGAGTACGAGGACAGCGCGCTCGTTAGGCGCTACGCGGGCGATGTCGCGAGCGGCGTTCCACTGTTGTCCCAGCCACTCCGGGCCCTCGAGTAGTGCCTCGTCGGCGCTGGCGAAGTGGACAGGCCACGCCACGTTCATTGTAGCCTGGCGCACCATGGTCGTTTTTCCGACCTGCCGCGCTCCAGTGACTACCTGGATGAGGCGCCGTCGCTCTTCCAATCTACGCTCGAGAATTGCAGCGTAACCTCTTGTAAACAAAGTGTTTACCCGTTTACTCAAAAGACAGCGTAAAATTACTCACCGTATCAAGCAGATGCAACAGGTCTCCGGCCGATCTGATGAATCAGCGACGCTCCGGGAGAGGAGGCGTGATGGTTAACGCGTGTGTTAGATCAGCGGCGCTCACTAACTCTCGCGCTGCCGCTGGTAGTGAGCGCGCATCTTCGCGCGCGCCCCGCACGTCTGCATCGAGCACCAGCGCCGCCTCCCCGCTTTCGACACATCGTAGAACATCAAGCGACACGCCGGGTTGGCGCACTTGCGCAGGCGTCCCGGCTCGTCAGTAGCGATCATGTCGGCTGCAGAGCGTGCAACCGCCCCGTAAAGCCGATCCAGAGCTGACCCCACGGGACGGCGGCTGAGGAGCACTTCGCCGTTCTTCAGCTGGACCTCGCTTCGTTCGGGATCACGCGCGAGATGACGATTGAGGCGCCTGACGAGTGCCGGCCTAACGCTGCCTGACGCGGCCCAATGTACCAGCTCCGGTCGCAGCTGTTCGCGAAAACTCTTCAGTCGCGCTGCCTCATTGGTCGGAGCACGAGACAACGCGCGTGGCGCGATGACACCCGAGGCCTCGCCCCAGGCCGCCACGCCGCGCTCATCGAGCAGGTCATGCAGCGCACCGTCGTCGTCGGCGATCAACGTGTTCAATAGATCGACGGCTAAACGATCGCCCAAGAAGAGAAAACTCATTTCTGGGAACCTTACCGGTAAAAATGATATTTACTGGTTCACAACCGGCGACCCACCTGGCCGCCGCCACCGTTTCCTATTGACCAGGAGTATCAGTATGTCGCGTTTCGAGCAGTACACCACGACCAACGCACCCGACGGATCGCGTCCGTTGCTCCAAGCCGTGGAGCAGAGCCTCGGCTTCGTCCCCAACCTGTACGCGACGTTCGCTGAATCGCCAGCCCTATTCGAGGGCGTCCTGGCGCTCGAAAAGAGCCTCGAAAATGGGTCGTTGACCAAGGTTGAACGGCAGCTCGTCAAGATCGCTGTCAGCACGGAGAACGAGTGCACGTACTGCGTCGCCGCGCACTCGACACTCGCGGGGATGCTCAAGGCACGACCGGAAGTTGTCGCGGCGATACGCTCCGGAACTCCAGTGCCGGACGCGAAGCTTGAGGCGTTGGTGCGTTTCGCGCGCGCTGCCGTGCGCGCACGGGGGTTCGTCCCTGCGAGCGACGTCGCCGATTTCTTCGCCGCCGGATACACGAAGGCCGAACTGCTGGAGGTCGTCGGTCACGTCGGACTCAAGACGTTGCACAACTACGTGCACGCGTTGACAAACGCACCGCTGGATGCGGCATTCCAGCCGCAGGCGTGGGACCGCAAGCAGTTGAAGGTCGCCTAACGCGACAGCATCACGTATGTGCTGGGCGGTCCCGGACGCATCGTGACCGCCCGCACAGGGAGAATGGCACGGCGCCAAGAGCTATCCGGTCATCTTTTCATCCGGTCATCGTTCTTCGTTTGTTCGTACAATGGATTGTCGTTAGGTCCAGTCACCGCCAACAACCGATACTACGATGGCCGGATGGCCGGCTACAAGGACTCGCACCCCAGCAGCGCGAAGATCTGCAACTGCATTTTGAACCGCAGAGGACGCGGCGGACGCAGAGGCGTCGCAGAGAACGGCCCAAGGTTGATAGTCCTAACGAGCAGAGAGAAGAAGACACGGCGCGCGGGGTCCAATCATCTCGTCATCCTAACGTTTGATGCGCGGGCTAGCTGAAGATCTCACGGACAAAACATGTGAAGCCCGGGAGGACATTTTCGCCCTCGACAGAGCCGCCGGGAGCGACGATCGTCACGCTGCCGTTCTGTCGATGCACCCGGACCTCCTGGCGATCAGGATCGACGATCCACACGAGTTTCGTGCCGGCACTGAGCCAGCCCTCAACCTTCGTTAGGACTTCGCTCGCGCGATCGTCAGGCGATAGCACCTCGACGGCGACGTCTGGGGCGACGGTGGCATAACCACGTGGTCTTACTGCGCGCAGACTTTCATTGCACAGGTACGCGACGTCAGGCGCGCGCACGGTGTCAGGGTTCGACTCGATCTTGAATCCAGTATCCTGCGCGCATACAGCTCCGAGGTTCTCGCGACGTACAAAAGCGCCGAGAATGATGCACAGGTTCGCTGCGATCATGCCGTGCCGCGTGCCAGGCGGCCCGCGCACCATGAGCCGTCCGCGGATAAGCTCCGTGACCTTCCCCGGAATCTCGATGCGCTCCAGCTCTTCAGCTGTTAACGCTCTTGCGTGTTTCTCCTCGATCACAACAGTACGCCGTTAGGCTCGACGCCGTAACCGATCGCTTCCAGCTCCGTGACCGTGAGCGGCGCAAGCCCTTCGTAGATCTGATCCAGCGTCAGGAGGACCTCAGGACAGCGCAGGGCGATGGCGCCGTCACCGTTCAGCTCCTCCTGTTGCCAACTACCAGCCGAATCACGCCAGTGCCTAACGACACGTCGCCATGCCTGCTCGACAACGAGATACGTCTGTAGCGACGGGATCTTGCGATACGCCTCCAACTTGCCCGTGCGATCGGTGCGCGCCGTGGAGGGTGACGTGACTTCGACAAGGAGGCACGGCGCGAACACGAAATGGCTATCAGTTTCAGAAGCACAGGTGGCGACGAGATCTGGGTAGTACGCGTCGTCGCCCACGCGCACCTTCACTCCCTGATAGAAGACTTCGCACGGACCGCCACCAGCCGCCGACCACAATCGGCGGTAGATGTTGCCAGCTACGATGTTGTGTCGCTTGGTAACGCCTTCCACGGGATACAACTCGCCCGCGACAAATTCATAGCGCCACTGCGAGGTGCGTTCGAACTCGAGATACTCGTCAAACGAGAGCGTCTTCTGCGGCAGCTTGTACATCGTGTGGGTTGCAACGTGTTATGAGCACTCCGCGAGCCATAGCCGACGATACAACAACTCGGCGGCCGAGTGAACACCGTTCCCCCCGCAGAAATGCGACATAGACAAGCACGATCGAGCTGGTGAAGGCTGAGGGTCTGGTCCACTAGGCGCACCGTCGTCAGCTTGTCGCAACGCCGGTCCATGGCAATCCCAATCACTCTGAGCATGCGTCGTCACCTTCTGATGGTACTGGTGTGTGTGGGTTGCGCCGAACGGCCGATTGCGGACGCAATCACGATCACAAATGTCTCGATAGTCGATGGAACAGGCGCGCCGGCTTACGACGGCGCTGTGCGTTTCGTCGGCGATTCCATCGTGGCCGCGGGTCCGTCCGTCACGCCCGAGCCTAACGACTCCGTCGTGAATGGCAACGGGCTCACGCTCGCCCCCGGCTTCATCGACACGCACAGCCATCATGCCGGCGGCCTGCTGGAGACGCCCGAGGCGCGCGCTGTCGTGAGTCAGGGCATAACGACAGTGATCGGCGGGCAGGACGGCTCGCATCCGCTGCCGCTCGCCGGCAGGCTCGATTCACTCACCGCCACGCCGCCCGCGGTGAACGTCGCGTTCTATGTGGGTCATGGCACGCTGCGCGAAGCGGTGATGGGCGATGACTTCAAACGTGCCGCGACTACAGCTGAAGTGGATTCGATGTCTGCGCTGTTGCGCGCGGAGCTGGCCGCGGGTGCCCTTGGCTTGTCTACAGGACTGGAGTATGACCCCGGCATCTACTCGGAGCGATCCGAAGTCATGGCGCTGGCGAAGGTCACGGCAGCGTTAGGCGGACGTTATATCAGTCATATCCGGAGCGAAGACCGCACGTTCTGGCAGGCGATCGATGAGATCATAACGATCGGTCGCGAGGCGAAGCTGCCGGTGCAGATCAGTCATATCAAACTCGGGATGATCCCGCTCTGGGGGCAAGCCGACAGTCTGCTGCGTCTACTCGATGCCGCACGCGCCAGCGGCGTTGATGTCACTGCCGACGTCTATCCGTATACGTATTGGCAGTCGACGCTCACTGTGCTCTATCCCAATAGAGACTTCGAGAATCGGGTGGAGACGGAGCGGATTCTGCGCGAGATCGCCAAGCCCGAGGGTCTCTTGTTAGGCGCTTATGCGCCGAATCCGGAATATGCGGGCAAAACGGTCGCCGAGATCGCGGTGTTGAGAAAAGAGTCGCCGAGTCAGACGTTGATGACATTGATCCGCGACGCGAACGCCATGCGAGCGAAAAGGAGAGCGAGTGGGGAAGGCGGCGGCGCTGTTGAGAATGTGATCGCCACCGGAATGGACGAAGCCGATATCAAGAAATTGCTTGCGTGGGAGCACGCGAACGTTTGTTCGGATGGGGCGCTGAACGGCGCGCATCCGCGCGGATATGGTGCATTCACGCGGGTGCTCGCCAAGTTTGTCCGAACCGACAGCGTCCTAACGCTGGAAGCAGCGGTGCGCAAAATGACCAGTTTAGCTGCCGAACATACGGGGCTCGTGCGGCGTGGGAGGATCGCGCCGGGGTACTACGCGGACCTAACGCTGTTTGATCCCG
Organism: Gemmatimonadota bacterium; assembly: GCA_040753195.1. GTDB lineage: Bacteria > Gemmatimonadota > Gemmatimonadetes > Gemmatimonadales > Gemmatimonadaceae > DASYRX01. Next base: position 8,343 of record JBFMFA010000099.1, read on the forward strand.
CGACGGTGCAGGACCGCGCGACGCCGAAAGAGCCGCACCTAACGTCACTGGGCGTCGCGCAAGTGTGGGTCAACGGCCGCACTGCTTGGCGCGATACGAGTACGACTGATGAACGCCCATGGCGCGTTCTCAGGAGGCTGGGAATGTCAGCACCTTAGG
>JBFMFA010000100.1:0-8432 GCA_040753195.1 Gemmatimonadota bacterium
GTCCTCGAGCTGTCCGAAGGGGCACTCGCCCGCAGCGCCGCTGACGCGCTGTCGCGACTGCGCGAAGTGCGCGCGCTAGGTGTGCGCCTGGCGATCGAGGAGTACGGGATCCGCAGCGCCTCGCTCGGCGATCCGGCCGATATTCCCGTCGACATCCTCAAAATCGACCGCACGTTCATCAGCCAGATCAACCGCCGTCCCGAAGATCACGCAGCGACGCGCGCCATGATCGCGTTAGGCAGACTGAAGCGCTTGCGGACCATCGCGGATGGAATCGAGCGCGAAGAGCAACTCGCCGAGCTCCTACGCTTCCGTTGCGAATACGGCCAGGGCAGCCTCTTTTCGGAACCGCTGCCGGCCGAACACTTCTTCAGTCTCCTGCAGCGGGACTGACACTCGGCGGCGCTTGCGGCGCGGGACCTTCCGGAACCGCCGCGGGGTGGGCACCAACTGGCGCTGGCGCCACCACGATCTTCGGCTCGATGTAGTCTTTCTGGTACAGGCGCACCAGCTCGAGGAAGTATTCGATCGCCAGAGGCCCGAGCAGCACGCCTAACAAACCGAAATACTTCACGCCCGCGAACGCACCGACCAGCGTGATCATCGGATGAATGTTGGAGACGCGCCGGTACACGATGGCGCGGATGATGTTGTCCACGTTTCCGGCGGCCAAAATGCTGATCGCTGCCAGCGCGATGGCCGAGCCGAAGCGCTGCTGAAACAGCAGGATCGCGACGCCCGGTACCCACACCAAACCGCTGCCAATAACAGGCAGAATCGATGCGAAGCCGGCCATGACGCCCCAGAACACCGCACCCGGAATGCCGACGATCCCAAACCCGGTTCCGATGATGGCGCCCTGCGCAAGCGCCACGAAGAACGTGCCGATCAGCGTTGCGTATGTGACGTTGAAAAAGCGATCGCGCAGGTCGTCCGCCGAACTTGGCGAGAAGGGCAAGTATCCTCGGAAGCGCTCCCACGTTTCGGTGGCCGAAAGCAGCAGGTAGTACAACCCGAAGAATGCGATGAGCAGCGTTAGGGTCGCGCGAGCCGCTCCGCCAAGCACGTCAACAGCCTGCCGGGAGAGCCATTGCGTAATCGTCCCGCTCGCTTTGGCAATTTCGGCACCGACGTGGAACGTCCCGATTTGCAGCGTCGCGAGGCGATCGGCGAGTGCTGCGTCGCGCGCGGCCTGCAGCGCCTGCGGCGCCTGGTCTACCACCATGCCGACGAGCATAACGAGCGGCAACACAAGCCCGAGCATCGCGGCAAGCAACGTCAGCACCGCAGCGAGGTGTCGGAGTCGCAGCCACTTCACCAAGCGTGCGTAGATCGGCTTCGTAATGACGTACAACACGGCGGCGCTCAGGAGCCCCACCATGTACGGCGCCACGAGAATGAAGATCGCGATCCCCGCGAGCGCGATCAGCAGCGCGGCGCGGGTTTGGGCCGAGTGGATGGCTTGCATGACTTATAAAGGTCTAAGGTCGAAGGTCGAAGGTCAAAGGAAGCGCCGCACTTCCTTAGACCTTAGACCTTAGACCTTAGACCTTAGACCTTAGACCTTAAACCTTAGACCTCGCCCTCTCTAACTCCCCGAAACCTGCACACACCCCTTCGGTCGCGGATCGCGCTGGTTGCACTCGTCCAACGGAAGCGGAACGATCGGAAAAACGCGGTGACTTGCCAGCGCCTTGGGGAGCTGGCTCAAGCGACCATAACGCCGCATATCGACCCAGCGGTGGCCGTATTCGTAGAACAGCGAATAGCGGCGGTTGTACAGGATCTCGGTCACGAGATCGCCGGCGTAGTCCGCCGGAAGTGCCGCCAGTCCCCCCGAGTTCACGCGGACGAAATTGAGGTCCTGAATCGCCGCCGCCCGGTTGCCTAACGCGAACTGTGCTTCGGCGCGCAGCAGAATCAGCTCTTCATTCTTGATGATCGGGACGCCGGCCACGTTGCTCGCGTACGCGGTAATGCGCAGGTTCGACGACACGCCCTGCGTACTCAGGTTGTTCCCGACCACCGCCTTCGAACTGGCGCGACGATCCGGCGCGCCGCCGGGTTGCGCCTGAGCATCTGCAAGGAATGACTGATGCGCGACGAGCGCGCGCGGTGCCGGATCGAAGAGCGGGTTCACCGCGTCACCGGAGGCGGTGGAATACACGTGATACACGCCCGTGGCGAGCGCCGCGACGGTTGTCGCCGTGGTCGATATGAACGACTCGTTAAGCGCTGTCATCACGTCGGACCAGCGTCCGCGATACGCCTCCATGCGCGCCTTAATGGCGCGATTGAAGCGCAGGAACGTTGTCGGTGTGTTGAAACCGGCGAATCCCGACGTGAGTTGAAATGGGAACGCAGTCCCAGCAGCGCCGAGATGCGTGCGCGCTTCGTCGAGCAACGTCGCGGCGCGGTTGTACCCTTCCTCACGTGTAACAAATGCGCCGAGGTTCTGCGCAGAGGGATCTACCTCGAGCACAATGCCAAACGTGTCTCGGATGCGCAGCTGGTTTACGTACGCCATCGCCATAAACGTCTTTGTGAAGCCCTTCACAGCTTCGCGCTGCTGCGCGGTGTAGTCCGGCACGTTGTCCACCGCTTCGAGAATGGTGAACGCGGTGAGGAGCTGACGATACGCCGCGCTCCACCCCATGTCCGTTCCGAAGCCGCCAGGCTCCAGCGGTCCAACGAGATATCCGAGCACGTTGCGCGGCTCGGCGCCATCCAGATTGTACACCTCGCGTCCGAGGATGCCTAACACCGTGGCATTGGTGCCGACGCTGGCCCGTTCGCCGACGAGAAGGCCGAGCACCGTCGTGTTCACACCGGCGGCGCGCCCATTCGTGAGCTGATCCACGTTAGGCGAATTGTAGTTCGGGACGAGCGATTCCTTGCACGCAACCAACATGAGGGTCGCGGCGACGCTCGTCAGGCGGATGAATGATCGATGTGTGCGCATGGTTAGAAGTCCACCATGACGTTGAACCAGAAGGTGCGGCTCGCCGGATAGGCGGCCAGCTCGCGGTTACGTTGCACGCTCCCCGGTACGTTTCCCGCCCCGAAGTTCTCGGCTTCCGGATCGCCGCCGCGGAAATTCGTCCACCATTTGAGGTTTCGGCCGCTGACCTGGAGCCTAACGTTATTCGCGCGCGACCAGAAGCGCTGTACGGTCGCTCGCGGCAGATCGTACGCCAGCGTCACTTCACGCAGCTTGGTGTATGTGGCGTCCTGATAATAGATGCGCGTCACCTGCAGATACGTGCTGCGGCGCCAATCGCCTAACTTCTGACCGTTGGGCCCCGGGGCGTCGTAGTCGCGCGAATTCTGGCCGAGGTCATAGTGGCGCCACGTCCCGTTGGCGAGCATCCCACCCTGCTGGTGATCGAGCAGCGCGTACAGCGACAGGCGGTTCCAGCGCAGTTCGTTGGACCAGCCTGCGTTGTAGTCCGGATTCCCGTCGCCCATCACCACCGGTACGACGACGCGACCGCCGGCCTGCGGCAGCGTGTCGTTGCCGATCAGTGTGGTGGCCGAAGTCCCCTCCTTGATTCGCGTCGCACCGACTTGCGGCGGGCCTAACAAGAATGGCGCGACAGGAAGATCGGTGATCTCGCTCCGGTTGAACCCGTAATTGAATCGCGTCGTCCAGCTATAGTTAGGCGCCTGGATCGCGAACAGACTCAGCGCCGCTTCCACGCCCCACACGCGCATCTCCGCACCATTGGAGATCTCCGAGCTGTAGCCACTCGTCGGTGGCAGCGTACGCGTGATGAGAAGGTCGCTGATGTCGCGACGATACCCCGTCAGGTCGACGGTGCCACGTCGTCCGAACAACGTGGCGTCGACTCCGGCTTCCAACTCGCGCTGTCGCTCCGGGCGGAGATCTGCGTCGGCGCGGGTTGTCCCGACGCGGAAGGCACCAAAGCCGCCGATGTTCGAGAGATCGAGTGCCGTAAACTTCTGTCCGTACAGCGGCTGATTCCCCGTCTCACCGAAAGCCAATCGCAACTTCAGTTCGTCTACCAGCCCAGGCCGCAAGTCGCTGAAGCGATACGAGGCGGACGCCTTGGGGAACAAGAAGAACTTCGCCGGGTCGCCGTTGTTGCTGCTGCGATCGGCGCGTGCACCGACGGTGAGGAGCAAGCGGTCGCTGTAAAGGATCTCAGTCTGTCCGAATATCCCGAAATCCTCGACCAGCAGACGTTGCTCGTCGAGGTCGCGGACCGTACCGGACGTCACGACCTCCAAGCCGCCTAGCAAGTTCTGCGCGGAGGCGCGGCTGACGTTGAAGTTTCGGCGCTCGTATTGCGTGCCGATCTGCGAGGTGGCCTGCCAGCGCGTCTGCGGCCGCCACACGTGGACGGCGTTGAGGTTGAGATTCCCCTGCAGGTTGTACGCCGAGGACACGACGGTCGTCCCCGGAAGTCCGTCCAGCGGCTCGAACTGCAGCTCTGGTGGCGAATACACCTCGTTATGCTGGTTGAGGATGTCCGCACCGCCGTAGCCCACGAAGTTCAGCTCATTCCTGGACGTCGCCCAGGCATTCCACGTTAGGCGCGCGCTCGAGATGTTACGCCATACTCCTTCTTCGTTCTTGAAGAGCGAAATCGTCTGCAGCGGATTCGATGGATAGAATGGATTGACTGGCCATGAGCCATCAGGTCTTTGACGCAGATCCAGGAACGAGGGCACCTTGGTCAGCGTGTAGGCGATCGAGTTGCCGCGGTTGTCGTTGCCGAAGAGGCCGCGGTCGCTCAGCGTGCGCAGCGCTTCGGCGCCGACCTGCAGGTCCAGACGATCGGTCAGCCGCTGGTCCAGGTTGAGCCGCAGCGTGTACTTCTTGGCGTACGTGTTGTCGACGATGCCGCCCTCATCCCTGCCTAACGCGGAGACGAAATAGCGAGTGTCCTGGTTGCCGCCACTCACGCCCAGCGACGCTTCCCAATTCGTCGGCGTATTGCCGTACGCGAGGTCTTCGTAGTCGATGAAACGGCTCGCATCGAAGTATTGCGGTGCATTCGGCCCGAACGCCGTGATCGCGTCTTGCACGCTCGTGAAGCGGCGCTGTCCATTCTTGTACGCCAGCTCCGCGGTCCCGACTCCCGTGCGCAACTGGAACTGCGGCCGGCCCGCGGTACCGCGCTTCGTTGTGATGATGATCACACCTCCGGACGCCTTGGATCCGTAGATCGCCGCCGCCGCGGACCCCTTCAACACCTCGACGCTTTCTACGTCGTTAGGGTTGATGTCGGAGATGCGGTTGACCGGCGCTTCCTGATTCGACACCGAAATCGCCGATCCGGCAGCTCCCGTCACCTTGTTCGTCCCTGATCCAATCGAGACGTCGGATACGATGACCCCGTCGATCACATAGAGCGGTTGCGCATTGCCGAGGATTGACGAGATGCCGCGGATGCGCACCCGATTGCCACCGCCGGGCGCACCGGTGCTCGTGGAGATGTGCGTCCCCGCGATCTTACCTTGCAGCGCCTGGTCGACGCTTGGCGCCGAGACCTTCGCCACCTCTTCGTTGCTGACACTGGCGATCGAGTTAGGCAGGTGCCGCCGGGAAATGCCCGTCGCCTGCCCGGTGATGACGACCTGTTCCAGCTTGAGCGGATCGCGCCGCATCACTATGCGCACCGTGCTCACGTTGGCAGCGACGGTCTGTTCGACCGGTGGATATCCGATCCGCCGCACGACGAGTACCACCTCGCGGGCGGGGGCTTGAACCGTGAAGGTGCCGTCCTCTCGCGACAGGGTGCCGATCGTCGTGCCGCGCACCTGGATCTGCGCCGATCCAATCGGCGCGTTGCTCCCCTCCTCCGTCACGCTGCCCGTGATCTGGCGGGTTTGGGCGCCGGCGGCGTTCCAGGCCAAGCCTAACGCCGCACATATTCGAACCCAACGTGTCATCATGCTGCCTCCGTGAGTAACCGCGTTCAATCCATGCCGCTTCAGTATTTCCACCAGGGCGTCGTCGTGCCGCTTGGCATCTTGCGCATGCCGAACATCGCCATCTCCTTGAGTCGCTGCGCCGACGTGACGGGGCCGCTCCAGCAGTGCGGCTTGCCATCGCCCCACAAGAAGTATCCCTCGTAGTGCGGGTCCCGCGTGGTTTTCATCCATGCTTCGAGTTCGCGCGTCGCGCGATCCAGGAAGTACGTATCCATGTCACCCATGTAGATGTGCAGCTTGTCGACGAGCTTCGGCCCTAACGTCGACCAGTTCTTTCTCAGAATGTGCAGCAGGTCGTAGTGCTCTCTCCAATACTCTGCGACGCTGCGGTCGATGACGCCCGTCTTCTTGTCAAATGCCGGCTTGAAGTAGCCGTCGGCGCCTAACGGGCCGTATACCGCGGACCAGATGTCCAGCTGGTGCCCGCTGCGACCCTTGGTTCCGTTCACCAGCTCCATCCAGTTGCGCTGCTGCGACGTCTGCCGCACCTCGCCGTTGACTTCGCGGGAATTGATCGTCGGCGTGCGGTGCCACTCCGTGACCTGCTTGAAGAACGCGTTCTCGTCTTTGTACAGGTTGATCCCTTCGACGTCCGAGAATGTGACTGGATCCGGGCAATACGCCCACGTTCCACCGAAGAAGTCGGGATTGAAAATCTGCAGCGCGAGCGCTTCCCAGCCGCCGGTGGAGCCGCCGTGCAGCCAGCGCGCCCACGGTTCCTGGATGACGCGATAGCGTTTCTCGATTTCCGGGATCAGCTCCTGCGTGATCGCGTCGCCATAGGGCCCCACGTTCACCGAGTTGACGGCATACGAATCGTCGAAGTACGGCGTCGGGTGCTGAAATGTTGCGACGATGATACGCGGGAAATCGTCCTTCACCCACTCGCGCCCCAGCTCGTTGCCTTCTTCGAACCGCAGCGGATTGCCTAACGAAAAGTGACCCTGCTCGTAAAGAACCGGGTAGCGGATCGTGCTCATGACGTAGTCACGCGGCAACAGCACCGTCGCGCCCAGGTAGATGGGGCGCCCCCAGAACTTGGACAACATCGGCGACTGGAAGCGGAAGCGTTCTACCCACGTCGTGTTCGCCGGCATCGCGATGGGTGGAACCTTCTGATCAACGACCAGTCGAACGACGTCTGTACGGCGCGGGTCGATCGTTAGGCGACGCGGGACGGAGTACAGATTCCCCGGCGAGATGTTCCAGTGCTGCCCTTCCCATTGATCATCGTGCATCCAGAGTACATGTCCGTCGGCTCGTCGAAACTCCGAGTACACGTTGACGAATGCCTGCACCCAGTACTCCCCTGCCGGAATATCCGCGAGATCCCAGACCGGATGACCCAGATCGGTCCCGTCGATCGTCGCCGGGCGTCCAGGCGCCAGCTGTTCGATATCACGCCCAAACATCGGCACGCCAATGCGCCCAATCTGTAGTCGGGGCTCAGGGCGCTCGCTGCGCGCGAGCATCACGAACACACGGCCCGTCGTCGCGTCAGACCGGACGCTGGATGGAATAGAGATCTCGAAACGAAGTTTGGCGCGGCCCGATGGCCAACCGTGAGGATTCTGCGCCGCGGCGCCTAACGGAATACAGAGCAGAGCTGCCGCGGCGTGCACCACGCGCCATCGGCGACGTATCGGTCGCGCCGTAGCGAAAGTAGGAGGGCGCACGAGAGGTGACGTGGAGGAGCTATTTGAATGGCCTGCGGCGCAACGGCGCGCAAGGGCAACAAATCCTTCCTGCGGCGACTACATTTTCAGTTTGCGGGGACCCTCTACAGCATCGAGAGCCACACATGTCGACAAATCGTCGGGACTTCATCGGACAGACAGCGAGCGCCGCGCTCCTCGGCACGTTGCCACTTGCGCTCACCCCCACGGCGGCGGAGGCAATCGCTCCGACAAGTGACGAATGGGATGTCACGTGGGCGAACCGCCTAACTGGCAAACACAAAGCGGTATTCGACTGCCCTGAAATCGAAAGCGGCTACGGCGTCTGGCGCACCTCCATCTGGGCGCGACAATATCAGGACGTACTCCAGGCCCAGCCTAACGAGATTTCGGCAGTGATCATCCTGCGGCATAACGGCATCGCGCTGGCGATGCAACAGGCATTCTGGGACAAATACAAGATCGGTGAAACGAAGAAGGTCGTTCATCCGGTCACAAACCAGCCCACCGGTCGCAATCCCGTGCTGCTCTCGTCCGCACGCAAAGAAGTCCCCGAAACGCTCGACTACGTCGCGCTCGATCACTTCATCGCGCGCGGCGGCATCGCCCTGGCGTGTAACCTCGCCTTCGCCGACTGTGTCGACGCGGTTCAGAAAGGCGACAACGTCACCGCCGAAGAAGCCCGTAAGCGCGCCATCGCATATCTGGTCCCCGGCGTCATTCTGCAGCCGAGCGGCGTTTTTGCCGCGGTCCGAGCACAACAGGCGGGCTGTACGTATGTACGGGCAAGTTGAC
>JBFMFA010000101.1:0-8358 GCA_040753195.1 Gemmatimonadota bacterium
GGCAAGCCTCTTCGCGCACCCACGCGTCGAGCACCGCATCGCTATGCCGCGCGAGGCTGGAGTCTGCACCGGCGGTTATCGCGATGAGCCTCGCGCCGAAGCGTTTGAGGTGCTGAAGAAGGGTCACGACCTCTTCGGTCTCGCCGCTCTTGGAGATCAGGATCGCTACGTCTTCCCGATTCACGATCCCAAGGTCTCCGTGCAGTCCCTCGACGGGGTGCATGAACGCGGCGGCCGTGCCGGTCGACGTTAGGGTCGCCGCGATTTTGCGGCCGATGTGGCCGGATTTTCCGACGCCACTCACGACAACTCGCCCGCGACATTCAGCGATGAGATCAACAGCTTTCACGAAACCGTCGCCGAGCCGGCGCGCGGTTTCTTGCAGTGCTTCGCGTTCGATGTCGATGACGCGACGGCCGCGCTCGAGGATTTCGTCGCGCGTCACGCTGGGATCTCCTCTGTGTCGCGGCTCGCCACGTACCACTCGACGAGGCGATCCCAATCTCCACGCACCCGCAGCAGAAGCTCGGCAAATTCGCGGACGGCGCCAGTGCCACCGCGTTTCGTTAGGCGCACACGGGCGGCCTGCGTTGCCTCCGCCGATGCATTGGCGACGGCGACAGGGAGACCCACGATGCGCATGATGCCGAGGTCCGGGAGGTCGTCGCCGACGCACGCCACGTCGGCGAGCTCGATGCCCGCGTCGGCGGCGAGCCGTCGCACCGCCGTCGTTTTGCGCGCGTGCTCGTCCTGAATGACGTCGTCGATGCCCAGTTCGCGAGCGCGCAGCTCTACGCTTTTGGAGACGCGTCCTGTCACGATGGCCACGCGGATGCCCGCACGCTGCAGCATCTTGATTCCGAGCCCATCCTGAATGTCGTAGCGCTTCAGCTCGAGCTTTTCTCCAGCGACGTCTCCGAGGACGATGCCTCCATCAGTGAGGACGCCGTCGACGTCGAGGACGACGAGTTTGATGCGCTTCGCGAGGGCGGCGTCGATGGTGCCGATCATGCGCGACGCGCCTCCCAAACCGCTACGGCTCGCCTAACGACATCCCCCAGCTGCTCCATTGGGAGCATGTTGGGGCCGTCGCTTGGTGCGTTATCAGGGTCCGGGTGCGTCTCCAGGAAGATCCCCTGGGCTCCGGCCGCGACCGCCGCAAGCACGAGGTCGGGGATGTGCTGGCGCAACCCTCCGCTGGCTCCGCCCGTTCCCTGCCCCGGCTGCTGCACCGAATGGGTCCCGTCGAAAATCACCGGCACCCCGACGGCCGCACCTAACGCAGCGAAGTTGCGCATATCGACGACCAGATCGCCATAACCGAAGAACGTGCCGCGCTCAGTCAACGCAATGTCGTTAGGTGAGGCGCCCGTCGGGCGCGCCCCACGGACCTTATCGACCGCGCCGCGCATTCCTTCCGGATGCATCCACTGCCCTTTCTTGATGTTCACAGGCTTTCCCGTGGCACCCGCGGCTTCCAGCAGATCCGTCTGGCGACACAGGAACGCCGGGATCTGCAGCACGTCCACCACCTGAGCGGCGGCCGCGCAGTGCTCAGGAAGGTGCACGTCGGTGAGCGTGCGAAGGCCTGTTTCTTTGCGAACACGCTCCAAGGCGCGCAGACCCGCTTCCATACCGGGACCGCGCACTGCCGCGCGATTAGAGCGGTTTGCCTTGTCGAAGCTCGCCTTGAAGATCACACCGCCCGGGACGCTCTCGGCCAATTGGGCGACTGCCTCGGCCACGCGCAGGTTCAACGCATCGGTTTCGACGACGCATGGGCCGGCGATGAGAAAGAGGCGATCGGGCGGAAAAACCACCGGAGGCGCGAGGCGCAAGGCGTAAGGGGCAAGGGAACGGTCTAGTCGCCGGAGCTCGCGAGAGCGCCCGGCGCCGTTAGGCTGGCCACTCGACGCTTCTTGTCAAGCACCGCTGCGCCGATAAAGCTGGCGAAGAGCGGGTGCGGGCGCGACGGGCGCGACTGCAATTCAGGGTGGAATTGGCAGCCGACAAACCACGGGTGCGACGAGAACTCCACCATTTCCACGAGCGAACCGTCGGGCGACAGGCCGCAAAGCTTGAGTCCCCCGGCCAGGAACTGGTCGCGGTAGGCGTTGGACACTTCATAACGATGCCGATGCCGCTCGCTGACTTCCGGGACGCCATAGATCTCGGCGGCTTTCGATCCACGGGTCAAACGGCATGGATAGGCGCCTAACCGCATGGTGCCGCCCATGTCAGTGACATGCTGCTGCGACTCCATGAGCGACACGACCGGATGGCCGCATTCAGGTGCGAACTCGCTCGAATGCGAGTCGTCGAGGCCTAACACATGCCGCGCGAACTCGATCATCGCGACCTGCATGCCGAGGCAGATGCCGAAGAATGGCAGACCCGTGTCGCGAGCGGCGTGGATCGCCTCGACCATGCCTTCAATGCCGCGGACGCCGAAACCGCCCGGAACGAGCAGCCCGTGATACGTCGACAGGATTTCGCGCGCGCGATCGGGCGTCGTGAAGAGGTCGCTCGAGAGCCACGAGATGTCGACGCCGACGTCGTTGGCGATGCCGCCGTGGATGAGCGCTTCCTGCACGCTTTTGTAGCTGTCGACCAGCTCCGTGTATTTCCCGACCACCGCGATGCGCACGCGTTCGTGCGGATTGACGACGCGCTGCACCATGGTGCGCCAGGCGCTGAGGTCCGGCTCGTGGGCCTCCAGCGCGAGACGCCTAACGATGCGCTCATCGAGTCCCTGATCGTGGAACGTCAACGGGATTTGATAGATGGTGGGTACGTCGCGGCTTTCGATGACGTTGCCGAATTCCACGTTGCAGAAGAGCGCGATCTTGCGCTTCACGTCTTCGGAGAGGGGGCGTTCGGTGCGGCAGATCAGGAAGTCGGGCTGGATACCGATCTCCATCAGCTCGCGGACGGAGTGCTGCGTTGGTTTCGTTTTGACTTCACCGGCTGCCGCGATGTACGGTACCAGCGTTAGGTGGATGAAGATCGCGTTTTCGCGGCCGACTTCCTGGCGGAACTGGCGAATCGCTTCGAGGAACGGCAGAGATTCGATGTCGCCGACGGTGCCGCCGATTTCGACGATGACAACGTCATTGCCAGGCGCGAGTCGCTTAACGGCCGCCTTGATTTCGTCGGTGATGTGCGGGATGACCTGGACGGTGGAGCCGAGGTATTCCCCGCGGCGTTCTTTGTGGATGACGTTGAGGTAGATGCGGCCGGTCGTGACGTTGTTGAGCTGCGAGAGCGAACGGTCGATGAAGCGTTCGTAGTGGCCCAGGTCGAGATCGGTCTCGGCGCCGTCGTCGGTGACGTAGACCTCGCCGTGCTGGAACGGCGACATCGTCCCCGGATCGACGTTGAGGTAGGGATCGAACTTCATGATCGAGACGCGCAGCCCGCGTTCGACGAGCAGCCGTCCGATGGACGCCGCCGCGATCCCCTTGCCTAACGAGGAGACGACACCGCCGGTGACGAAGATGTAGCGTGTGACTGGGTTCGGAAGGGTGCTTGGCATCTATGATCGTGTGGCAAAGCGGGTTTCCCAATGCGCATTGGCGCGCATGAGATCGTCTTCTGTGTCAACGGCGATTGGTGCGCGGGTGTCGATGAGAGCAACTCCCATGGAGATGCCCGCGGCCAGTGGCCGCAGTTGTTCGAGCCGCTCGCTCAACTCCAAAGCGTGCGGCGTGAGTGATATCCAGCGTCCCAGCGCAGCGGGCGTGTAGGCGTACACGCCGAGGTGCTGCCTGACGAGAGAAGCACGAGTGGCGCTGTCAGTCGGCTGGCGGAGATATGGAATTCCGGCACGCGAAAAGTACAGGGCACGGCCATCGTCGCCGCAGACGACTTTCACGACGTTGGGATCGTTGAGCACGGACTCGTCGGCGCGCACGGCCGCAGTTCCCAACTCGAAACCGTGCTGCGCGACCATGTCGCGCGCACCGCGCAGAGCCTCAGGCGGGAGGAACGGCTCGTCGCCCTGGACGTTCACAATCACGTCGAAGTCGCGGTACTCAGGTGCTGATTTGAAAACGACTTCAGCGATGCGATCGGTGCCGGACGGATGGTCAGTGCGAGTAAGGACCACGGTGGCCCCCGCCCCGGCGACGGCTTCTGCGATTTCGCCGCTATCGGTGGCGATCACGATCTTGTCGACGACTTCCATGGCCGAGACGTGCTCCCAGACGCGGATGATGAGCGGCTGGCCGGCGAGGAGACGAAGGGGTTTTCGGGGGAGGCGCGTCGCCCCGAGACGGGCGGGGATGACGGCGAGGGTCCTCATTTAGACCCGACGAGGGCGTGCGAGGTTAGCAAAAGCACGCCTCGCAAGTTACATGCGGCAATGCCTACTTCAAAGGCGCCAAGCAAGGGCGTTTTCGGGCCACTGAAAAAGCGCCCGTGCACATGACATGGGAGCGGCGCGGAAAACGCGGATCGCTACAGGGGAAATGGCGGCTCGACGCGCCAACGGGCGATATATGGCACCCCGAGGGAGTCCGCCAACACGCCCCAGACACGGTTTCCGCGCATACGCATGAGCGCTTGCCCCGATTCCGCGCGCACCTTCCCGAGGTAGCGCCCGTCTGCGCCAAAGACGTCGTACACGTTAGGCTCCCGGTAGCGTCGCGGCGGCGGCGCATTCGCGCCTCCGGCCGTCGCCGCCGGCTCCTCAGCGATGCGTTCGGCGATCCCGTGCAGCCCTATCCAGATGGCGCCGTCTTCTCCGGTCAACAGCCTGCTATGAGCCGGCTTCGATGTAGGGACGTCGGGGCCGTTCCACGTCCACTCGGGGATCGAAGTGCGGATCTGCCAGGTGACTTGCTCTCTCAACTCCTCGCGTTCTTCAGGAAGCACGGGAGCCGCGGTCCATGCGCGGTCCAGTTTCAGAGGGCGGCTCGACGAACTCGTTAGGTATACCGCGTACGGCGCGCTGGGCCCGGAGACGAGTACCCCGCTTTTGCTCCACGTGTGTACGAGTTGCGGTGCCATCGGCAGAGTCATCGATACCATTACCTGGCCCGGATTGCCCCTCGTCCCTACGAGCTGTGGAGCAGGCCCGATCCACGCCGGGACTCGAATGGTGTCGCGAATGTTCCCCACACTGTCGAACCGCACGTACGTGTCATCGCTGCCAAGCTCGAGGCTCTTACGGAACACGGGTATTCGCAGCGCGATCGCGCCGGTACCATCTGCCCGCAGGGCGCTGCTTGTGAAGAAACCGGAGACAGGCACGCGCCACGTGCGCACGTACTCGCCGTCGGCGCTGTAGATGTTCACGCGCGCGTGACTGGCATCCCAGAGCGCTAGCTGCCCGTTAGGCAACACGTCCATCCCGGCGATCTGCTCGAACTCTCCCGGCCCGGCGCCTTTGCGCCCCACAAAACGCATCAACGTTCCGGTCGAGTCGAACAGCTTTACCGTCGGTCCATTCTGATCGTGGACGAATACGCGGTTGTCGTCGGTGACCGCGATGTGCCAGATCTGCCCGAACGTGACGCTGTCGGTTCCCTCGGCTTCACCGATCCGTTGTTCCAGAACGAGGCGGCTCGCCGGGACGCTATCGACGTCACCGGTGACGCGCGCGACGATCGTATCGCCAGTCGAGTCGAAGACGGTGGTCCATCCGGCAGTGTTACGTTCCCTTTCCCCGCTGCACGCCGCCAGGCCCGTTATGCCTAACGCAAGCAGTAACTTCCCCATCGTCTACACTCCTTGAACACGCCTCACTGTCGCCGCGTACCCCCGGCTGCCGATATACAATAGCAGCGCCGCTAGCGGCAGGAAGACCGCGGCTACGCTCAAAATCGCATAGCCAATCATCAACGGGTCCCGGAACACAACGTCGCTCACGAGCCCGACCGCAAAAGGCCCGAGCGTGAATCCCACGACGTTGATCGCCAACAGATAGATTGCGGAAACCTGCCCTCGCATGCGCGGTGGTGTGATTTCAACGACGGCCGCCTGCGCAGCGCCAAATGGCAGTGCGTGGAAGACGTTGAACGGGATGAGGATCACCTTCGCGAATGTCGCGTTGCGTGTCGTGTACAGCGCGATGCCGCAAAGGAGCGCGCCCAGCGCGCCGATCGTACCAACCAACAGCCGACTACCGAATATGCCACGCTGCCGCATTCGGTCTGCGATCCAACCACCGCCGACAATGCCGAGCGTGCCGAAGATCATCGTCGCACCGCCCATGTAGAGACCGATTTCGGCCGGCTGCCAGCCGTGCACGCGTCCGAAATACGCGGGGAGCCAGTTCGCGGTGCCGTAGTTCACGAGCACAAACAGCGAGTACCCGATCGTTAGGTCTAGAAACCCGGGGCCCTCACGCAGGTAGGCTAGCGTTTCCCCGAATGTCGCACCGTGAGACCCGCTGCGTCGCACCGGCTCGCGAATGGTCAGCATCAACAGCGCGATCAGAAGCCCAGGCAGACCCACAAGTATGAAAACGCTCTGCCATGGGCGAATCTCGCCTAACAACGGTACAGACCAACCGCTTTCGGCCACTGCCTGGACAGCAAGTCCGCTGACGTAATACGCAAAGCCGGCGCCGAGGAAAACGCCGGTGCCGAAGACGCTGAGTGCCGTCGCGAGACGTTTCGGCGGGAAGTAGTCTGCTAAAAGCGAAAGGGCGGGCGGAACCAGCGCCGCCTCCCCGATGCCCACGCCAATCCGCGCCAGCAACAGCTGGCCATAGGTTCGCATAACGCCGAACACCGCGGTCATGAGACTCCATAACGCGATGCCGATCACCATGAGGTTGCGGCGATTCATGGAGTCCGCGAGCCTGCCGATCGGCAGTCCTAACGTGGCATAAAAGAGTCCAAACGGGAGGCCCACGAGAAGCCCCATTTGGGCATCGCCGATCCCGAGGTCGCGTTTTATGGGATCGAGTAGCAGCGCGAGGATCTGCCGGTCAACCTGAGCCGACAGGTTCGCCAGCATGAGAATCGCCACGACGTACCACGCATAACGCTGGTTCGGATACTCGTGGTCTACGTTCGTTTGGTCCACGCCTTGGCGAGCCGGATAAAGTTCTTGAGCAAGTCGATCCCGTGCGGCGTCATGATCGATTCGGGGTGGAACTGCACGCCCCAGACCGGGTGCTGGCGATGCCGAACGGCGTGAATCTCGGAACGATCATCGGGAGCAGTCGCCACGACCTCAAGCTCGTTAGGCAAGGTCGTCGGATCCACCACGAGCGAATGATAGCGCATCACCGAAAGCGGTGACGGCAGGCCGTCGAAGAGGTCGCGTGCATCATGCTCGATCCGGGACGTTTTGCCGTGCATGACGCGCTTCGCCCGAATCGTTCGTCCGCCGAAGGCTTCACCGATGGCTTGATGGCCGAGACAGACACCCAGCAGGGGGATCTTTCCGGCGGCCTGCCTGACCAGGGGAACACAAATCCCGGCCTCAGCCGGAGTACACGGCCCAGGCGACAACACGATCGCGCTCGGTTTGCGCGCTACGATGTCATTCACCGAAAGCGTATCGTTCCGATGCACTTCCAGCTCCTCACCTAACGAACCCAGATACTGCACCAGGTTGTAAGTGAAGGAGTCGTAGTTATCAATAACTAAAATACTCATGGTTGATACTGATAGTTGATCGTCGATAGTTGATAGGCGACGCAGCTCAAAGTCCGATCAACCATCAACCATCAACTTTCAACTAGGCTCTTGGATGATACTTCTTATGCACGGTCCGCAGGTACTCGCGATCGATGTGCGTGTACACCTGCGTCGTCGAAATGTCGGCGTGGCCTAACATGTCCTGGACCGCACGTAGATCAGCGCCGCCCTCGAGCAGATGCGTGGCAAAAGAATGTCGCAGCGTATGCGGGGTGACAGTCTTGCCGATGCCGGCGCGCTTCACGTGCTTCTGCAGGATTCCCCACGCGCCCATACGCGACAGTGGTCGTCCGCGTGCATTCAAGAAAAGGCGCCCCTTTCCCTGACCCTTCTCGAGCCGCGGTCGCAGCTCGCGCACATACAGCGCGGTCGCCGAGATGGCCGAGCGGCCGATAGGCACGAGCCGTTCCTTGGAACCCTTGCCGATCACGCGCACGAGTCCCTGATCGAAGAGAACGTCCTTGGTCTCCAGCGTGAGCCACTCGCCCACGCGCAACCCGGCGCCATAAGCCAACTCCAAAATGGCCCGATCGCGAAACGCCATCGGATCGTCGACAGTTGGAGCGCCTAACAAACGTTCGATCTCGTTGACGCTGAGCACGTCCGGGAGCGTGCGCCATCGCTTTGGGAGTTCAAGGCGCTCACTCGGATCTGCCGTGGCGTGTCCTTCGCCAAGCAGGAACTTGTAGTAGGTGCGGATCGC
>JBFMFA010000102.1:0-8354 GCA_040753195.1 Gemmatimonadota bacterium
CGTCCACCGCAGGAGTTTCGTCCGGAGCCGCGCCGGTGATCGACCCGCGCATCCTTCAGCTCCTCCCGCTGCTCCCTCCGCGTGTACGTGAGCTCGTCGAGCAAAAAGCGGCGAGCGATCGCTCCTTCGTCTTCGCGCTGCACGCAGTCATCAACGAAGCGGACGACGCCGGTGTCGCCGCGCTGGACCGCGTCTCGCTCCGCTACCGCGACGACCACCTGCATGCGCTTCGGGCCGAAGGGCGCGACGCCGATCACGAAGCCGGGCGTCTCGGACTGGATGAAGTGCGGCAGCATCTATCGGCGTCAGTGCTACCGCGGCTGGCCGCCGAAGGACTCGTCAGGCTCGGCATGGAGCCTGTCTCGCATAACGTGTCTCGGATCAGCGTCGCGCCGCAGCTATGGACTGAAATCGCTCCGCAGCGCAGACAGATCGCCGACGTTCTGCGTCAAACCGGTGAGCACGCAGTGCGCACGCCGCGTGTTAGCGGCGAAGCGCCTGCAGTTGCGCAGGGAAGCGTGTTGGAGGCCGAACACCTAACCAAGGAGTATCGGCATCGCAAAGTCGTAAACGATGTGCACGTGCGCCTGCAGCAGGGAGAAATCGTCGGACTGCTCGGCCCTAACGGGGCAGGAAAGACCACCACGTTTTACATGATTGTGGGCCTCATCGACCCGCTTGAAGGGCGCATCACAATCGACGGCGAAGACATCACAAAAATGCCGATGTACAAGCGCGCGCGGCGCGGCATCGGATATCTTTCGCAGGAGCCGTCGATCTTTCGCAAGCTGACCGTCGAAGACAACATCCTCGCGATCCTCGAGACGTTGAGCCTTTCGGCGAGCGAGCGGGAGGCGCGGCTCGAGCAGCTTCTCGATGAACTGAGCATTAAACACCTGCGACGCCATAAGGCATACAGCCTGTCCGGCGGGGAACGACGCAGGCTTGAAATTACCCGCGCTTTAGTGACCCACCCGAAGTTCATGATGCTGGACGAACCGTTTGCTGGTGTCGATCCGATCGCCGTTCACGACATCCAACAGATCGTGGCTGGGTTGCGGCATCGCGGGATTGGCGTCCTGATAAGTGATCATAACGTCGAACAGACACTCGATATTGTGGACCGCGCCTATATCATGTTTGATGGGCAGGTCAAAGTCTCCGGGACGGTGCGCCAACTCGTGTACGACGATACCGTCGCAGAGATTTATCTCGGTCCCACACTCACCGCGCGTTTGCGCACACGGTTCGCCGCAGAGGGTCAAGTAGCATGAGGCAAGGGCTGCATCAGAGCACTTCGCTCCGGCAGGAGATGAAGATCAATCCACGCCTGTATCAGGCGATGGATCTGCTCTACATGCCTCTGCTCGATCTGCAACAGCACCTCAAACAGGAGCTGTTGACAAATCCGTTCCTCGAACTGCTCGAGCCGGAGGAAGAAGAAGCGGAGGAGGCGGAGGAGACGGCAGAGTCGTTAGGCGAAACGGAGCCCACGCCAGAAGAGAAAGAACAAGAGTCCCAGGGTGAGATCGACTGGGAAGAGATCCTGCTGGAAGGCTTCGACACTGGCGTTAGGCGCGAGGAATACGAAGAGCGCGAGTATTTCGAGCCGGTCAGCGTCGAGACGCGTGATCTTTCGGACCACCTCAACGATCAAGTGCAGCTCCTCGAGCTGACGCCGCGGCAGCGCATGCTCGCCGACGAATTCATCGGTAACGTCAACGAGGACGGCTACCTCTCCTGCACGCTCGACGAAATTGTCACGAGCATCAACGACGAGGTGGCGCGCGCGGCTGACAGTGAACAGAACTTCGACCGCGAGTTACCGCTCTACACCATGGCGGAAGCGGAAGAGATGCTGCGTATCATCCAGACGCTCGATCCACCCGGCGTCGGCGCGCGTGATCTCAGAGAGTGCCTGCTGCTGCAGCTACGCGAAGAAAAAGCCGAGAACACCCTTCAGTACCGACTCGTCAACGAAGCGTTCGACGAGCTAATCAACCACCGCTGGAGCGAGATTTCCAAACGCTTCGGCATTTCGCCGCAGGAAGTGCAGAGCGCCGCGGACGAGATCGCAAAGCTCGACCCCAAGCCGGGTCTGCGCTTCAGCGCGGAGAAAGACAACTACGTGACGCCGGACCTCGTCGTCGAGAAGATCGACGGCAACTACCACGTCTTCCTGAACGACACGAATCTCCCGCGGCTGCGCCTGAGTCGCGCCTATCAAGAGATCGCACGCGATAAGAAGAAGTTCGAAGGCGACAACAAGGAATTCATCGCCTCCAAGCTGAACTCGGCGAACTGGATGATTCAGGCCATCGAGCAGCGTCGTCAGACGATGCTCAAGGTCATGAACTACATCGTCGAGCGTCAGAAAGACTTCTTCGAGAAGGGCGTACAACACCTGAAGCCGCTCACGCTGCGCGAAGTGGCCGAAGTCGTCAGCATGCACGAGTCGACGGTAAGTCGCGTGACGAACGAGAAGTTCGTGCAAACGCCGCGCGGCGTGCTCCCGCTCAAATTCTTCTTCTCGTCAGGCTTGTCGACCACCGGCGGCGAAGACGTCTCAGCGCGCGGAATCAAAGATCAAATCCAAAAGCTCGTCGAGAGCGAAGATCCCAAGAACCCCCTGACGGATCAGGCCATTGTGAATGTGCTGCGCGAGAGTGGCGTGAACATCGCGCGGCGCACTGTCGCCAAATACCGCGACCAGTTAGGCGTCCTGTCGGCGCGAATGCGCAAGCGCGTCTAGACGAGTGGCCACCCGTCCGCCGCCGACGCGAACCGCTGGATTCGGGGTCGTTACGCCGACGGAAGTGGTGTCTGTAGTAAAGGCTACGGAGCGCGGCGCGGTCGATGTCACGATTCTCGTTCCAGCCAAAGATGAGGCCGAGAATCTCCCGATCTTTGTGCAGCAATGCGCACAAACCATCGCGGCCGCATCCGCGCAAACACGTTATGAAGTTGTCGTGGTCGACGACGGCTCGGTCGACGGCACCTGGGAGGTGTTGCAGGCGCTGGCCCAGCGCTACGATTTCCTCCACCTCGTTAGGCACCGCCGCCAGCGCGGCATCGCCGACGCGTTGCGCACCGGCTACCTGCACTCGCGGGGAAATGTCCTGGTCTTTTATCCCGCCGATCTCCAGTACAAGCCCGAAGACATTCCGCGCCTCGTCGCGCCGATCCTGGCGGGTGAAGCGGACATGGTCACCGGCTACAAGCAGGGTGTGTACGAAAAGGCCTTCGTTTCGCGGATCTACAACGGTCTCAGTCGCGCGCTGTTCAAACTCCCGGTGCGCGACCTCAATTCCGTCAAAGCGTACCGGCGCGAGATCATGGAGATGATCCCGATCCGCCCCGACTGGCACCGCTACATGATTGCCATCGCCGCCGCCGAAGGGTTCTCCGTCGCCGAGATACCCGTCCCGCTGTATCCGCGGCATGCGGGGAAGTCGAAGTTCGGCATCGGCCGGATTCCGGTCGGCGTGCTCGACATGCTCTCGGTGTGGTTCGAGCTGCGCTTCGGCCGCAAACCTCTCCTGCTGTTCGGCTCGTTAGGTGCCGGCCTCTTTGCCCTCGGCGTTCTCGTCGGGCTCATCGCCGTCGCTGTGAGGTTGTTCGGCGGGGTAGGGTACCGGCCGCTGCTCACGCTGGTGGAAACGTGCCTGTTGCTCGGTTCCGTCTTTGTCGCGACAGGTCTGTTAGGCGAGCAGATCGCCGGTCAACGCGCGCAGATCCGTGAATTGCAGCGGCAACTGGACTCGCTGCGCGAGCCGTCGATTCCTCCATCGGAGTCCTAACCGCGCGCGCGCCTACGTCGCTTCGCGTCGCGTTTCTCACTCATTCGTACCCGCGCTTCTCCGGCGATGCGGCGGGATCGTTTCTGCTCACGCTCGCGCAAGCATTGGTTGCGCACGACGTGCTAGTGGACGTGCTGGCGCCTGCGGCGCAGGGTCTCGCCGCGCACGAGGTTCTCGATGGCATCCCTGTGCATCGCTTTCGTTATGCACCACGCTCCTGGGAGACGCTGGCGTACACGGGGACGATGGCCGAGACGGTTTCGGCATCGCTAATCGGGAAAGCAGCGTTGGCCGGGTACATCTACGCCCAAGCGCGGGCGACCCGAGCTCTCGTGCAGCAACTCCGCATCGACATCGTGCACGCCCACTGGTGGTTCCCGGCCGGATTGGCGGCGACAACGCGCGCCCGCCGCGGCCGTCCGCTCGTCGTCACCATGCATGGCAGCGACGTTAGGCTCGCCACACGAAAAACGTGGGCACACCCGCTTCTGCGTCACGTCTTGCGGCGCGCGGCAAGCGCCACGACGGTTTCGACCTGGCTGGCGGAGCAGGCGCGGCGCATGGCGCCCGAATCGCAGCCCATCGTCGCGCCGATGCCCGTCAATACGGCGCTGTTCGAGCCGGGACCACGAGACCTGCGCGCCGCAGGCGAGCTGCTTTTTGTCGGTCGGATCAACGAGCAAAAGGGACTGCGACTGTTGCTCGACGCGCTCGCGCGCGCGCGCGGCCCCGTGCGGCTGCATATCGTGGGCGACGGACCGGACGTCAATCCGCTGCATGAGTACGCGGCCACGTTAGGCATCGCTCAGCGCCTCACGTGGCACGGCGCGCTTCCACGCGCGCAACTCGTCCCGTTGTATCAGCGGGCGAGCGCCGTTGTGGTGCCGTCCGTCGACGAAGGGCTGGGACTCGTGGCCGTTGAGGCGCAGCTCTGCGAGACGCCGGTCATCGCCTTTGCCTCTGCCGGGTTGCTCGACGTGATCACGCACGGCGATTCCGGGGTTCTGGTGCCTGCCAAAGACGTGGCCGCCCTCGCCGCGACTATCGATGCCGTAGTCGCCGATAGTGGCTTGCGGCGCTCGTTAGGAATCGCCGGGCGCCGTCAAGCGCTCGCCAGGTTCAGTCCCGATGCGGTGGCCGCCGGGTACGCCACCCTCTATCGCCGCGTCACGAGTCATGCAGCTTCCTGAACGCTGGCGTTGGTTGCGACCGCTTGCGGCGATCCTGTTCGTCGCCTTTGCCGTGGCCGTTGTCGTTTCACAGTGGGATGAAGTCAGTCAGGCGCTGGCCACGACGCGGGTCGTATGGACGAACGTCGCGCTCTCCACGGTCACCGTCCTCGTCGCCTATGTGATTCTGATCGAAACGTGGCGTCGCACCGTGTCCGCATGGGGAGAACGCATCGGCTGGCGCGACGCGGCCCGCATCTGGTTCGTATCTAACCTGGGCAGGTACGTCCCGGGAAAGGTCTGGCAGATCGGCGCCATGGGCGTGCTTGCCCAGGAAAGCGGCGTCTCGCCGATCGCGGCGACCGGCTCCGCCGTGGTTGTGAACATTGTGAGCATCATCGCGGGCTTCGCCGTGGTGGTAGCTACTGGCGGACGGGTGCTCGCTCGTTATGCAGGCGAAACGATAGCTCTAGCCGCGGTGCTGATCCTCGCGCTCGTCGCCCTTCCTCTGGGAATTACGATGGCGACGCGGCTCTATCGCCGCATGACGAAACGCGAGTTGAACCTGGGCTCACTCCCGGCTCGTGCGATGATTGTCGCGCTCGTCGGTACCAGCATCGCGTGGCTGCTATACGGCATTGCGTTTCGCTGGTTCGCGCTTGGCGTCGGGGTGGGCGGAGGAACGTTGGCGTCCTACACGGCCGCCTACACGCTTTCGTATCTTTTGGGGTACCTTGTCCTGCTGGCGCCCGGCGGAATCGGGGTGCGCGAAGGGGCTCTAGTGGCCTCGATGACGCAACTCGGCCTCGCCACGGCTGGAGAAGCGACAATCGTCGCTGTGACGTCGCGACTCTGGCTCACCGCACTCGAAGTGGTTCCGGGAGTACTGCTCCTCGCGTTCAGCGCGACGGGCCGTAGGCCCGCGGCCTCGACGCACCGTGATGACTGAGACAAAAGACACGCGCTCTCCGAGCGCGCGACAGCCTCGTTATGCTCGCAGCACCGCCGCGCTGATTTACATCGCGTGCGCGTTGACGTTGGCATATCCGGCGCTCGGCGGCGGGTTCTTGATCAATCCGAACAGCGACCAGTACCTGGCTGGTTTCGCGTTCCGCGAGTTCGCCGCCCAGTCGCTGAAGGCAGGGGAGGGTTTCCCGCTTTGGAACCCATACCTCTTTGGCGGGATGCCGTACGTCGCGGCCATGCACGGCGACATCTTCTACCCGACGTTCCTGCTGCGCATGGTGTTGCCGACGGACGTCGCCATGACGTGGGGCTTCATCATTCACGTCGTGCTGGCGGGGTACTTTTGCTTCCTGCTGCTGCGCACGCTGGGTTTGTCGTACTGGGCGAGTGTGATTGGCGGGCTGGCGTACATGTTAGGCGGGAACGTGGCCGGCCTTGTGTCACCGGGTCACGATGGGAAGCTCTTTATCGCCGCGCTGACTCCGCTTGCGCTGTATTTGGTCGCCCGGTTTCTCAGAACCGCCGCGCTGTGGACGTGGGGCCTGCTGGCGCTCGTCGTGGGTTTGGCGGTGTTGTCGCCGCATCCGCAGCTGCTGCAGTACATGCTGCTGCTCGGCGCCGCATTCGCGCTGTTCATTGCCTTTGCGGATCCCAACGGCCCGCCGCTCGAGCGCAAGGTGGCGGTGCGGCGCCTTGCATTCGCGTTAGGTGCGATTGCGCTGGGCATGACGATGGGCGCGATTCAATACCTACCTGTGATGGAGTACGTCGACTGGTCTCCGCGAGCCGGTGGCAAGAAGGGGTGGGAACACGCGATTTCGTATTCGCTCCCGCCCGAAGAGATCTTGAACACATACCTGCCGCAGTTCAGCGGAATTCTCAACAACTATTCGGGACGCAACGGAATCCACTTACACAGCGAGTATATAGGCGCTGTTGTTTTGATGCTCGCCGGACTCGCTTGGAGTCGTCGACTTGACGCGCCCAAGCGTAGACTCATGTGGTGGGCGACTGGAACGCTGATTGTGGCCACGTTATGGGCACTGGGTGGGAGCACGCCCTTCTATCGTCTGGTGTACGCGATCGTGCCCGGCACGAAGTTCTTCCGTGCACCGTCCATCATGCTCTACATCGTGCAGTTCTGCGTCGCTGTGCTGGCTGCGCTCGGCGTGGAGCGTGCGCTGAGAGGCGACGTCACCAGGCGGTACTTGGCGGTTTGGGGTGCTATCGCGGTTGCGTTTGGGTTGCTCGCCGCTTCGGGTAGCCTAACGAGCCTGGCGACCTCCTTCGCGCATCCAGGCCTGGTCGATCTCGTGCGATCGAACAGCGAAGCGGTGATCGCCGGCGCGTGGCGCAGCGCGCTCTTTGTGGGGCTCGCCGCGACGGTCTTCTTTTTGACTGCAAGACAGAAACTGAATGCACTGCAGACCGCTATAGCCCTCGGCGCTGTCGTCCTGGTCGATCTCTGGAGCATCGAGCGACAGTACTGGCAGTTCATGCCGCCGGCAAACGTCACGTTCGCCCCTAACGCGATTACGCAGCACCTCAACTCGCTCCCGCAGCCAGTGCGCGTGCTCGCTCTGAAAATGGCGGACAGCCCCGGGCGAGATACCTACATCAGCGGTACCGACGCCTTGATGATCCAGGATATTCGCGACGCGTTAGGGTATCATGGCAACCACCTCGATCGTTATGAGCTTCTCACCGGGCGCCGCTGGGAGAACATCCTGAGTCCGAACTTCCACGCGCTGGCCAACGTCGAGTACCTCCTAACGAATGTCGACTCGCTCCCGGGCACGACGAAGGTGATGGGTCCCGTGCATTCACCCGCGGGCACGGCGCTGTACCTGCATCGTTTGCCCGGATCCCATCCGTTCGCCTGGGTCGCGCCAGCCATCGTGAAAGACGAGGACGACGCGGTACTCGCCACGCTGCTCGATCCGCGCTTCGAGGTAACGCGCGCGGCCTTGTTCGAGCCTAACGCTGAGGTGGCACCCCAGCAGATCACAACGCTGCCGGAGCCTCTGGCGATCGAGACCACCACGAGCGACTACAAGCCAGGCCACTTCGTGATCGATCTCAGCGCCCCGGCGCCGGCGGCCTCCGCGCTCATCGTTTCCGAGAACTTCTATCCAGGCTGGTCGGCGACCGTCGATGGAAATCCCGTTCGCGTCTGGCGCGCCGACATGTCGCTGATGGGTGTCGAGCTGCCGGCAGGCGCGCGCAAACTCGAGTTCAACTTCCGTAGTCAGCCTTACGAGACCGGCAAGCTGATCACGCTGGTCGCGCTGTTTCTCGCACTCGGTGCATACGGCGCCGGGATCGTGCTCGCGCGCAGACGCGGACCGGGAGGCGTCGTCGAAGCGTGAGCTCGGAACGCGCCCTGGTGATTATCCCGACGTACAACGAACGCGAGAAC